>CAZHQU010000282.1:399-2503 GCA_964534245.1 uncultured Coprobacillus sp. | reverse complement strand
TCGATCAGGAACCAACCTATGGTGAAAGAGTATCAGAAGGTGGAACTATTATTTTGTATTTATCTTAAATATATCTAGTAAGTAAATCATCAATAGTAATATATTCTAATTTAGATATATGACTTATCTTTTTACCTATATCTTTTATAGAAGAACCGACACTATATAACTCATTATCTATAACAATAAATCTGTCATGATAATTGTTTGTTCTAATAACATTTAAATTATGATTGGTTTGAAATAAAAATATTTCTCTGTTTGTTATTGGAGTGTGTGAAGAGATATAAATGGTAATATCAATATTTATATCATTCATCATTTCTAACACAGAGTAATCTAGATATCCATCAATTATAATTATCCTATTTATGGCTTTCTTAAGCAATTTTTTTATAAATGAATAACCTTCAAATAATTCTTCATTGTAAAAGATTTTATCTTTAAAAATATCGATAGAATTAATGTTATCTATTCTTAATTCAACATTTGTCAATCTATCGTCTATAATATTAATTGTGGAATTAATTTGTTCTATTGTATTATTCATTTGAAATAAATTATCACTATGAGCCATACATCTTTTTTCATTAATAACATAACCATTCATTAGGTATTGTTTCAAAATAGAATTAGCCCAACGTCTAAATAAGATGCCACGCTTCGATTTAACTCTATAACCAACTGAAATTATCATATCTAAATTGTATAACTTTGTTTTGTATTTTTTGCCGTCAATTGCAGTTATCGAGGATTCCTCGACAACTGAATAAGTTAACTCCTCTTCATTTAAGATGTTTTTAATATGTAAACTAATATTATCAATTGAAACATTAAACAATAAAGCCATTTGTTTTTGTGTTAACCATACAGTATCTTCTTTCGGACTAACATTTACATCCAAACTAAAGTCTCCATCTTCAAATTTAATTAATTCATACTTATTTTCATCCATTATTTTTTACACCTCATATATATAATTACAGCGAGTGTACTAAATTTCTAAAAATATTTTTATTTTTTTAAAAAGTGATAATTGTATACGTAAGCCACTGCCAAGGGGTACAGGAGGAAATGCTTATGTTGATGGCTATAGGGTAGGCGACAAAAACGGAACAACGCAAAAGGTGGGATCAAATGGGCAGTATATGCAAGGTAATTATATATTGTCGTTTTTTGGGGTGGCACCTATGAATGACCCAAAGGACGTCGTATATTTAGCTATTGATAATTCTAAAAATACAATCCAATATGGAGGAGTTGATATAATTGCTCCCAATATATAATATAAATAAAGAAGGATACAACAGTTAAATTATCAGTTCCATAAATTGACATTTTTTCAGTTTTGAGTTATCATAAGACTGGTTTGTTTTGGAGGCGATGTAATGAAGACTTCAATTGATAAGAAAGCCACTATTAAAGACATTTGTAGGTTAACAGGTTTAGCTATTGGAACAGTAAGTAAATATTTAAATGGTGGAACTTTAAGAAAAGAAAATGTTGTTAAAATTCAACAAGCAATAGATGAATTGGACTATAAAATTGATGTGTATGCTCGTGGAATGAAAACTAAAAAGACTAATACAGTTGGTGTTTTATTGCCACAATTAGGTAATGCCTTTTATGGTTCTATTGCTACTGCAATAGGAAAAGAATTACAAAGCAAAGGTTATGCGATGTTAGTTCAAGAAAGTAACTATGATATAAAACGTGAAGTAGAATGCATGAATGGTTTTCTTGAAAGAAGAACTGATGGTATAATTTGTTTTCTATCAAATGAGGATCTGTCTATGTTTAAACTTTTTTCTGGTGAACCAATCGTCCTTATAGAACACGGAATAGTTAATGAATTTCCTGTTGAAAGAGTAAATGTTAATAATAAAGAAATTGTTAAGGAAAGTATAAAATATTTAATAGAACAAGGACATAGTAAAATAGCTGGGATCTTTCATGCTAATTCTTTTACTGGTCAACAAAGAATAAAAGGATTTATAGAAGCTTATAAAGAAATGAATATTCCTTTTGATGAAAAATATATATACTATTTCGATGAGAAAGAGAATAATGAGTATGATGTTATTTCAGAAGTTTTAGATGATGG
>CAZHQU010000282.1:0-389 GCA_964534245.1 uncultured Coprobacillus sp. | reverse complement strand
ATTGTTCACATCAAATTACACTTCTACTTTAAGCGCAATCTTTTTATTTAATGAAAGAAATATAAAAATACCAGAAGATATTTCTATTATTGGATTTGATAATATGATGTTTACAGAATTATTTACACCTAAATTAACAATAGTAAATCAGCCAGTAGATGAGATAGCTGCTGTAGCAGTTTCTAGAATTATCAATATGATTGAAAATAAAGAATCAAAGAAACGAAATAATATATTAAAATGTAATTTATTAATTGGTGAATCTGTTAAGAGGGTAATATAATTACTTTCTCAACAGATTTTTCGTTTAATAAATGAAAAACGCATTTGACATTGTGCTAAATTTGGTTATATAATATATATGTAACCGTTTTAGTAAACTTGTGCAG
>CAZHQU010000281.1:0-2556 GCA_964534245.1 uncultured Coprobacillus sp. | reverse complement strand
AATATTAAACAATGAGTTGATTTATGTAAAAGAAATTAATGTAAAATGGATTTTATTTAAAGATGATATAGTTAATTCAAACAAATTAATCAAATCAAAATTCTATAATTATTTAACTGAAAAAGCTGAATTGTTTAAATTTTTATTTGAAAATTATTTAATTAAAGATGAACCAATTACATCAAAAGATATATCAAAGAACTCAATAGAAGCGCTGTATTTAGCCATTAATAGTGATTGGCCTCCTAAAAAAGATAATATTGATAAGAATGTAAAAAAACTATATGAAACATTTTCATGTAGATACATGTCTTATATATTGTTATTTTCTAAAGGAAATTATAGGCTTCCTGGTAATACACTTAATGATTGTCCTAAAACTATAAAAGCATTTAGAGAATATTGGAATAACAATCCAAAAATGAATATGCGTAATTCAGGATTATTTATTGCGGGATCATTAGATAAATACACTGAATTTAATTCTTTTGACAAAACATATATTTTAGAAAAAGAAAACGATATGACTTTTGATGAAACAGAAGTCTTTGATTTTTTGAGATTAACTTATAATTTTTTCAATTAATTATAATGTCGAAAACGCTTGACTTTTAGATAAAAAAATTATAAAATAAATTTGTATTATACATTACTAAATATTCAAGGAGGAATTTATGGAATTTAATAATTTAGGTGTAAATAAAATTACAAAATATTGTGTTGACATTGTTATGTGTATCGATGCTACAGGTAGTATGGAACATATTATTGATGAAGTTAAAGCTAATGCTTTAAGTTTTCATGATAAATTTAAAGAAAAAATGGACGAAGCATTAAAAGTAGTTGATAAAGTAAGAGTTAAAGTTATTGCATTTAGAGATTATGCTGTTGACTCTGAACCTATGCTAGTTTCTAAATTCTTCACTTTACCAGAAGAAAACGAACAATTCAAAAACTTCGTTGAAGGAATTGAAGCAATCGGTGGTGGCGACTTACCAGAAAATGGATTAGAAGCACTTGCATTAGCTCTTAAATCTGATTGGACTAAAGATGGCGACATTAGACGTCACATCGTTATAATGTATACTGATGCTGAAGCTAAACCATTAGGCGTTGACAATCCTACATTAGAAAATGGTGAAACTTTACCAAAATCATTTGGTGAATTACAAGAATTATGGGAAGGTCAAAGTAGTATTATGGAAAGACGTGCTAAACGTATCTTATTATTTGCACCAGATGTTGAACCATGGAATAACTTTGTTACTTGGTCATTTGTTGAACATACTGCATCTGAAGCTGGTAAAGGCTTAACTGAAATTGATATGTCACAATGTATTGACTTATTAGTTAAATCAGTTTAATGTTAAATAGTTTTAATTGAAGCAGGTTGAAAATCAACCTGCTTTATATAAATATTATATTTTGTTTATTTTATATATTATTTTATATATTATAGAAATCATAATACAAAGGAGAAAAATATATGAATTTGTATTCTAAATTATATACTCAAAGAAAATTTGTAAATAAAGATAATAAAACTATATACAATGGTGAAGATGCATTTCCATATGCTAAGGATGGAATAATTATCGTTGCTGATGGTTTAGGTGGAAGAGGTGGATTTCCTCATCTAAACGTAAATAAAAATATCATTGATAAAGATAATTTTTATGATCTTGTATTTAAATCAGTATTCGTTAAAGAAGTAGATGTTGAATTTAAAGAATTCGTTGTTAATAGTTTTAATGAAATATTTATTACAAAAGATTATTATTTTGATAATTATAAATATGCTAAACCAAGTGGTTATTTTGCTTCTAGATTAGCAATAGCAATATCATTATATGAATTAAAATATAATGAAGAATTTAATAAAGATAATATATTTAACAGTATAAAAGACAAAACTGAAGATGAAAAAAACGCAATTGCTTTACAATATGGTGAGAAACTTCAAGTAATTATTACTGAAAAATTACAATTGATTGCTAAAGATATTAACTTAATACTTGAATCGAGAATTTCAGGAAAATATCTTTTACCAACAACTCTTACTGTTGCCTTAGTAAATGAAAATGAATCTTCAGTTGATGTTTTATATTTATGGGCAGGAGATTCAAGAGGATATTTCATCGATAAGGATGGTTTAGGAATAATTACTGCTGATCATGAAGTGGATGAAGAAATGTATAATAGAATATCTTTAACATTACCATATAAAATTGAAGGTAGATTTGTAACTATTAATAAACCTTGCATTTTATTTAATGCAAGTGATGGCGTTTATAAATGTTCTTATTTTGATTCACCATTTAAATTTGAATATTGGTTCTTTAAAACATTACTCCCTTCAAATAACATTAATCCATTAAGTTTTGAAGATTCTGAAAAGTCATTAGCTAATTTGTTTGATCAAATCGGCACTCATGATGATTCTAATACTTATGGATTAATAACTTATGGTTTTGAAAACTTCGAAGATGTCCAAAAATTAGCTCAAGATAGACTAAATTATATAAATGATACTATCATAAATAAATTACCTGATAT
>CAZHQU010000280.1:0-2569 GCA_964534245.1 uncultured Coprobacillus sp. | reverse complement strand
AAGAATGTTTTAAATTCAATTAAAATAATATATATAAATTTACATACAAAAAATAAAAAAGAGTCATATATTAGTGTTTAAATAACACTTAATATATGACTTTTATTTTATATTATAAATTATACTCTATAAGTTAAGTTTAATTAATTAGCAGTTACAGAGTATATAACTTTACCATTTTCAGTAACAGTATTTAAAGTATAACCATCAGCAGCCACAACACCAATATTTGTTAAAGTAGCTCCTTCTTCAAGAACAACTTTTGCTGATCCAGTAAGAACGAAGTTAACATCTGCAGCATCTTCATAAATTGATAATTTTGCATCTGCCGAAAGAGTTATAGTTTGTCCATCAGCAACATTGATAGTTGTTTCCCATCCACATTGTGTTGTAACAGCATATTCACCATAGATTGTTGGATTACCATATACCCAACTCTTAACAACTGCAGGCGTAGATTGATGTACATTCTTTGCAAATACTAAAACAGTATTAGTTATTGAAGTACTACCCCATACTGGAATTGTTTCTTCACCATGATTAGATTTTGTAACTACCCAAATTAAAGATTCATCAATAGAAAAATCTACAACAGCATTTTCACTGCTATATTTTCTTGCATTGATAATACTTCTTGCTCCATAAAGATGCATATTAGTACGTTCAATATTTACATCAATTTTTCCTCCACCTTGGAATGTGATAGAATTATCATTTGCATCTTCAGATTGATGCCATCCACGGCTGTATGTATGAATTTCACTATCAAGAATTTCTGCTTTTACATTATCTTGTCCCCATACAGCAATTGTTGATCCAAGTCCATTTTCTTCACAACTAACATAACTATTTTTAATTGATAATTCAGCAGTCACTATTGGTTGATTCATACTATGTCCACCAACAAAAATGTTTCCGCATTTTACTGTACTATTTTCAATAACAAGTTTAGCAGTTCCAGCAGTTGTTTTATCAACGGTTTGTTCTGATTTAAGTTCATTATTACCTAAATCAAGTGTTGCATCTTTAATAATTAATTCTGCGGGTACTTCTGCTGTACCTTTAACTAATAATGCACAAGAAAGTTTATTATCACCAATGATAGTATTTTTACCATTTAAGGTAACTTTTGATGATGTAACATTATCAAAAGAAAGTGTGCTACCTTCACCAAGTTTAGCAATTGAAATTTCATCAAATTCACCAATTAATAAGAAATCAGTATTTTCTTGTTCAAAATTAGTTGAAGAAATATTTGCTGATGTAACACTCACAGGCATTTTTGCATTACCTTGAACAGCTTCAACTAAAAATTTAATATCAGCTGTTTTTTCTTGATATTCATTTCCTGCTTCAATTGGTAATTCAACTTCAACAGAGATAACTTTAGTTTCAGATTCATTTACTGGAATGTCCCATTTAGTCCAATCTGAAGAACCATTAACTAATTCTTTTTCATCAGCTTTAGCAACTAAAGCTTCAGAAAGAACACCATCAACTGTCCAATTTACACGGTATTGAATAGTAATATTACTATTATTAGTAACAACAATATTAAATTTAACTTTGTCACCAGGAGTAGCATTAACTAATGTTAATTTTCCAGTATCACTATCATATGACGCAGTACCACCATTTTCAAATACTGAGCCATCTTGTTTATTATCCATTGAATATAATTCAATGTCTTTAATTTCAGCAACAACATTAACTTTACCAGATGTAACAGCAATATTAACTTCTGATTCACTAGTAAATAATGCAAAAGTAGCACCAGTTAGTAAACAAAAACTTAAAGTTATTACTAAAATAGCACTTAATACAATTCTTTTTTTCATTTTAATTTCTCCTATTTTATTAATAAATATTAAGCAGGTTTATTTAAAGTAACAACGCCTAAGCATTCTTCTTCAAATTCCCAAACAAATTTTCCATTAAATGACGTATTAGCATCATACGTTAATGTTAAAGAACAATTTGTAATATTGGATATATTTACTTCATCATGCGCATATAATGCAGCAGTTTCACCAGTAACTACACAGTCTACAAGTTCAATTTCAACTGTATATTCACCTTTTAAATGCATATTAATACCAATCTTTTCACCTTTGATATTACAGTTTTTAGCTTCCCCAATTGGAGCAGATAATAAAATACCTGTATCTAGTGCATCAATTGTAACATTTTCCATTGAACCAATTACTTTCTTAGCTCTACCAGTATTACCACAATTATATGTTTCAATACCATTTGTAGCACCATTAATTGTAACATTTTTTAAAGAATCAATATATGTTTCAGCACCGTTTTGAACAACGATTCCGCCTTTTACTTTTCCTTCAGTGTAAGCTACATTGATAACAACATCTTCAATAGTTCCAACTTGGAAAGCTTTGATTGCGGCAGTATTACCTTTATGATTGATAGTACCATTTTTGATACTAGCGCCACCTTTAATTGTTATTCCACCATAGTTATTTTGAGTAGTTAATGTTTTACCATTTAAATCAATTACAACATCAGAATTAATAGCTAATTGAGTAGATCCTAAATCAATATCGTTAGC
>CAZHQU010000279.1:0-2573 GCA_964534245.1 uncultured Coprobacillus sp. | reverse complement strand
TAAAGTACTTAATTTAAAAATAATATCACCTACTTTAAGTATTTGATAAATGATCTAGCAAAAAATTTATATATATTATACGAAAATACCACAACCATCAAGACTATATAACAGATTATCGAAATAAGAAAATCAATTTGTTGAAGTTTAATAACATAATTTCGTTCAATTATATTTTTGACTAAAAGATGCCAAATTAACGAAACAATTACTAAATCAATCAAAAAATAAATTATCAACTCTATAATAATCGCAATAATAATATTTTTCTTTTTAATTCCTGAAGAAAAATAAATCGCATAATTCATTTTCCCTTTGTTTATCATAAATCGATAAATTAGTATAATATTTATCAAGATTATAAATACTAAGACTACAATAGATAAGAAAACAGTATCTATAGAAAATTTTTCATCTGTAGATAGTAAAACAGGTTTTATTATTCTTGTATTAAATATTTTGTTCAAACTATCACTTATTTCTTTTCTTTTAGATTCATTATTGTAAATTTTATTATAATTTACACTCAAACCATATATTAAATCGTCTTCTAAAATAGAATTAATCGATATTTCTGAATACGTCTTCATCCTTAACCCCACAATAGTAAACGTTCTTCCCAACACTTCAACTTTTTCATTTATATTCAAAGAATCTTTATCAAACATACTATATTCATATATAATTTCATTTTTTTCTTCTATATATCTTCCATAATCTACTTTGTTAGATTTAGATTTATATTTAGCAAGAACAGAATAATCTGGAGTTAAGAAAATTTCAACTTCGATAATGTCTGACAGTTCTAATTGATTTAATTTATATGAAATTTCTTTATATTTCGCACCTTCGGAAAAATCTACAATATAAGTACTTGCTGACTTTAGAACCGATTGATAATTATCATTTTCAATTCTCATATATGAAAATGAATACAACAAAGCTATTAATGACATAATTTGTAAAATATGAAATATCATTAGTAATGTTTTATTCGAACTAAAAATCATTTTCATATTTCGAACTATAATTTTAGTCATATCTCTCAAATAACTATTTTTCATTTGATTTCTCGCTTTTCAGTTAATTTCCCATCTTCTATTAGCAATATTTTATTTGCATATGAAGCAATCTTATCATCATGAGTAATTATAATAATTGTATTATTTTCTTGATTTAGTTGTTTAAAAATATCCATAACTATCTTTGAATTTGTTGAATCAAGAGATCCAGTCGGTTCATCAGCCAATATAATATTTGGCGAATTAACAACTGCTCTAGCAATTGCGGTTCTTTGCTTTTCTCCTCCTGATAGATTCAAAACTATGGTATTTAGATATTTCTCAATGCCAAATCTTCTAGAACAATCTATTATTAATTCTTTTCTCATCTTTTTATTTAAGTTTGAAAACAACAATGGTATCTCAATATTTTCATAAACGGTTAAATCATTAACTAACGCAAAGTTTTGCAAAACAATTCCAATCTTTGAATTACGATACAAAGAATAATCATTTTGATTCATATCTTTCAAATTATATTCATCAACGATAATTTCCCCTTTATCAAATTTATCTAATGACGATATCATATGTAATAGCGTCGATTTACCCGCACCAGACGGTCCCATTATAGCAATAAAATCACCAGTTTCTATAGTTAAATTTATATTATCCAGAGCTACAATTTGATTTTCTTTATTTTTATTATATATTTTTGTTAAATTAGTAATTTTGATCATATATGTTAAAATTCATCCTCATCATCGATTTTTTTATTTTTATTCATTAAAATAAAAATTATATATAAACTATATAATACATAACTAGGAATAGAGATTAAATATATGTTATTCTTTATATTATTAATAAATGTATAGGTTTGTATAGATACTGAGCCCTTTCTCCAATAAATAACATTTTCACTTAAATTATTATCCGTACTAAAATTATTAAAATGTTTAATCAATTCTTTTTCAATCTTAACATATTCTTCAGCATAGGAATATTTCTTATCGAAACAATAAACGTACCTAATTTCATTTTCAGAAATATTTAATTCATCAATACAATTAAGTAACTCATCTGTAACATATAAATTTATAATATTCTTACTATAATTAGCGTTTGTAATATTTACGTTATCAATTATTCCTATAATTTCAAGTGTAACTAATTTAATTTCATCGTTTGTATTTATTTTTAGTGTTACCTTGTCATTAAGATCATAATAATCATTTTTAACTATAATTGCTGGTATATAATCATCAATTGATAAATTATCATAATTATCATTTAACATTTCACCTTCAATAACATTAAAATCAGCGTAATTATTTAATAATTTATTATAAAAATTAATATTAACATACTTATTTTCATCAACTTGCTTAGTTACAATCACACCAGGACAATCTATTGGATATTTTCCTAAATATCCATCTATATTATTAATAACATCATCTGGTATTTCATCATAAACAGAAATCTTCGATCTATGATATTCAAAATTATAATTAATATCTACATTTTTATATGAATTTATATATGAATTAAATTCATTTGATATATTTA
>CAZHQU010000278.1:0-2624 GCA_964534245.1 uncultured Coprobacillus sp. | reverse complement strand
TTTGTATAGTTTTATATACTTTTGTATAGATTTTTGATAACTGTTAAAAACCCCAGCTTTTATTTGCTGGTTCAAAAATGCTTTATTAATTCTCCACATTCCTTTTGAACCGACACCTCTCATTGATTGAGTAGCATTCCATATATCATCAGTAGTATGAAAATATGTTGCTCCTCTACTTCTAGCGATATCTACATAACCTGGACTTCTACCTAATACAACCTCATTTGAACCAACATTTGTAAATTCTAATGCTTTAGCATTATACCATCCATTGGCACCATGAACTCCACCAGCAACAGCTCCTATAACAGCTCCAACTCCAAAGCCAAGCATACCTCCATAAAGAACGTCACTCCAAAACTCAGAACTTCCAAATTCATCACCAGATATCATTGCTCCTGCACCTCCAGCAATCGCTCCTGAGCCAACACCAATTGCTGCTCCAATCAATGCTCCTTTAGTAGCTCCAACCGCAACTGCACCAAGGAAAGTGGCTGTACCAACTCCTGCTTTCAATATTCCATTAGCAACACCGCAAATTAATATTCCTACTCCTAATCCAATCCATCCTGCTGTTTGTAACCATTGTGGAGCATGTCCACTAGGGTCAGCATACATGATTGGATTATTTTTGAAGTAGCAGTATAAATTTAAACCATTCACTGATTCTGGATCTAAATATTCAATATCATCAGGACTTATAAATCTACATAATTCAGGTGAATAATATCTAGAGTTACAATAATAAACTTGAGTCTCAACATCATAATAATATCCTCTATATCTAAATGGATTGATATCACCAATATTATTTGATGTATGATTTTCTACTACATGTTCACCATATCCTGTATATGTATATGTTGCAACTTTTTCTTTTGTATTAGCGTTATATATTCCTATTATATCTTGTAGAATATTTCTTTCATAGATATAACTAACACCATTATAACAAAAGCCTAAAAGTCTGTCAACATTATATATATTATAGGTGTTCCATTTCTTTCTTCTCTTACAATTCTATTATCAAATGTATAATATTTTGTTACTACACCATTTGCATTTTTAGTTTTTCTGAATCCATTTATGTCATAGTCAAATGTTTTATCATTAAATTTAATTGATTTATCTTTCCATTTTATAAATAAAATTTATTTTCAATATTTTCTTATAAGGTTAAATAAGTATCAAAGCAATTCCTAAATAATTTTTAAAATCCAAAAAGAGTGCAACTATCTAATCAGACAGCCACACTCTAATAAGTTCATGTTAATTATTTTTAATTGGTTTATCCCAAAATTGTGCAATAAACTTTGAATTTTCTTCTTTTTTTTCAATCCTAATAAATGATTTTCTTGAACCTCCTTCATATTTTGTATTGTGTGAATCTATAAAAACATAGTATGTTGTTTCTTTTGAAAAGGTTACGATAATAATATCTTGAATATCCTCAATCTTAATTTGATATTTATATCCACTTATCAATCCTCTTCTAGATAATGTATTATTAACGCTGTCATAAATGACTAAATAACCAAATCTATTTGCAAGAAATCCTAACATAATTATAAATGGTAAAAATCCAACTATTATAATTATTTCAATTAAAATATCATTCTTATAAATGATATCTCTAATTAATAAATATACATTTATAATCTCAATAACAATAAATAAACAGATAAAAATTAAATAAAAAATTGCAGCAAATTTTGACGAATAAACTTTATTTTTCATTTTGTTCTTCTCCTAAAACTTAGAATCCATAATCATATATGTAAGATAAATTATTCATTTGTTTTCTTTTGTTAATCCTATCTCTAATAACATCAAATGCTAAGCCTATTCCACCAGTTATAATATTAACCCCTCCGGAAATAATTGCTGTTTTTAAATTAGGTAAAGGACCATAAATAGATCCTAAAAATGCACCAGCGGTATTGATTAACCCCCATTGTAGGGCACTTATACCAAGGGAACCCCAGTCCGATACTTTGCCATTATTTGCTATTTGCGTTAACATATCTGAAGCAACTCCACCTATTGCGCCAGAACCAAATGCAATACTAGTACCGATAGCTAAAGCTGTACCAGCACTTAGTGCATTTCCCATTACAAACCCTACGCCAGTCGCAGTTGCAACCATTACACCTTCTCCAACAAGTACTGGAGCGATAAATATAGATGCTACGCCTGCTCCTGCACCCATAAAACCTCCTGTAAGAGCACCAATTCCAATTCCTGCCCACACATTTTGATTATTAGCAGCTGCAGTTAATCCTCCGTAAATAGCTCCTGAAACAGCTCCAACAGAAGCCCCAATAGCTGCGGCGCATAAAACGGCAGACAATGTTATAACAAAGTGTCCACTTGGATCAGCATACATAATCGGATTATTCAAGCAGTAGCAGTATAAATTTAAACCATTTACTGATTCTGGATCTAGGTATTCGATATCATCTGGTGAAATCCAACGACATAACTCCGGTGAATAATAACGTGAGGATACTAGAAAAAGGTTGGTTTCGACGTCATAATCTTGATTATCCTTAATATTGTTTATCCTATAAAACGATAAACAATATGAATTTCTTTTAATTTTTTATTATCAATCGTATTGA
>CAZHQU010000277.1:0-2651 GCA_964534245.1 uncultured Coprobacillus sp. | reverse complement strand
AAACAAAATTAAAAGTGGATTAAATCCATTTTTACTTGTTTATAATCTTTTATATGTTTTAGTAATCATATATATATATTTAGATAATTCATTAGATAAACTGTTTTTTTGTAATCTCCAAGACCAATTACCTCCTAGTTTTGAAGGAACATTCATTCTTCCTTCTATGCCTAAATGTAAGTAATCACCTATTGGAATAATAACAGTATCTGAGACACTCGTAAATAATAATCTAATTAGTTTATCAATTGCTTTTATAGATGAATCTGTTTCTAATATGTTAGCATAACTATAAACAAATTTCTTTTCTTCCCCTGTTAATGACTCAAGCCATTCTAAACAAGTCATATTATCATGTGTGCCTGTATAGCATATACAGTTCTTAATATAGTTATGAGGTAAGTAATTATTATCATCATGAGGGTTAAAAGCGAATTGCAATATACGCATTCCAGGATATCCTGTAGCATCAAGCATCTCATAAACCTCTTCAGTAAGTAATCCTAAGTCTTCAGCAATTATACTTTTCTTACCGATTTTTTCCTCAATAATTTTGAATAATTCAGCATTTGGCCCCTTATACCATTTGCCTCTAATAGCATTTTTATCACCATATGGAATTCCAAAATAAGCTTCAAATCCTCTAAAATGATCAATTCTTACAATATCAAATAGTTTAAATGCTTCTTCTATTCTCTTCACCCAAAATGAATAATTGTCTTTTTTCATACGTTCATAGTCGTAGATTGGGTTGCCCCATAGTTGACCAGTTTCAGAGAAATAATCAGGTGGTACCCCAGCAACCATCTTTGGAAGCATATCTTCATCTAAAAGCCAATTTTTAGGATCACTCCATACATCGCATGAATCATATGCAACATATATTGGCATATCACCAATTATCTTTACATCTAAAGAATTAGCATATTTTTTTAAATTATTCCATTGAGTAAAGAACTTGTATTGAATAAAGCACCAGAAATCTAGTTCGTCATTATTTGATGCTATAAATTTATTTATTGCTCCAAGTTCTCTAAACTTTAAACCATCTTCCCAGTTAATCCAATCTTTTGAATCTTGGTTATTCTTAATCGCCATAAATAAAGAATAATCATTTAACCACCATTTATTTAAATTAACAAACTCATTATAATCTTCTGTTTTAGTAAATCTACTAAATGCTTTTCTTAAAACATTATATCTAGTATTATATACCCAACCATAATCAACATTATTAACTTTTATATCTAATGGTCCAAGTTCTTCATTTGTTAATAATTTATCTTCTTTTAGTAAGTCTAAATCAATAAAGTATGGGTTCCCTGCATAACATGAAAATGTTTGATAGGGAGAATCACCATATGAAGTTTGTCCAATTGGTAAAACTTGCCAGTAAGTCTGACCAGACTCATGCAAAAAATCTACGAAATTATATGCTTCTTTTCCAAGTGTCCCAATACCATATTTACTTGGTAAACTTGAAATATGCATTAATATTCCACTTTTTCTCATATTATTCCTCTTCGATTTTGTTTACTTTTTTAACTAACTTTGTAATGTTATAATTTTCTATTCTCTTATTTATATCAACTATTACTTTGCTCTTAATTTCTTCAGCTGATGTTGAAATAGTATCAGCAGACTTTTTGATTGCCTCAGATTGTTTAAGAATTTTTTCTACCTCTTCAACTAATTTCTTGTTAAGTTTAGTAAAAATTCCATCTTTAAATTTCTCAAATTCATCAATAATAACTTGTGAATCTTTAAATTTTTCTTTTTCTAAGTTATTATTGATTAATAAATCTTTATATTTCATTCCAAACGAATAAACAATACCTAAAAATGTAATAAAGTATTGAGGACGAACAACATACATTTTTTCATAATCAGGTACCTTCTTAATTGGAACATCATTATCTGAATTCCATTCAAGTTCACTAACTAAAAGAGCATATTCACAGTTCTTCTTTGTTCTATCCTTATCAAGTTTTAAATAATGATCTGAATTCTTTTTCTTTGTTTTACTTGTTGGTGATTCGTTTTTCATTTCACAACATACACTAGTCAACAAATCAATATCATTTTTTTCGGGTGTTGCATACACTTTAAAAATATAGTCAGCTTTTGTGGCGAGATCATCATCACCTTTTACAGATGTGTTATCCTTAAACCAAGAACAGTTAGTAAAACCACAAAGTGCATAATTATTATATTCATTATTGCACCATACTTCAAGTTGTTCACCAAGCATCTTGATTTGAGTAGAGGATTTAGCTAATGTTAATTTATTAATTTGAAAATCTTTTTCAGATATCTTTTGATTTAGTTCTTCAGTTTTCTTCATAACCGCATTAGTTATTTCTAAATCCTTTGTTTTAAGTTGTTCTTTTAAACTTGCTATTGTTTTTTCAAATTCACTTTCTTTTGAGGCTTGATTTAATTCTAAATTTTTTTTAATATTATCAATTTCAATTTTCTTTTGTTCTTCAAAAGATTCTATTTTATTTTGTAAAGTTTGTAGTTTTAAAACTAATTCCTCTTTTTCTTCTTTGAATTTTAATTCGGATTCTTTTTTAGCTAGTTCAATATTACTAGTATTCTTTTCATTTTCAATCTTTATTTTATTCTTTAATTCGACAATTTCATTATCT
>CAZHQU010000276.1:0-2662 GCA_964534245.1 uncultured Coprobacillus sp. | reverse complement strand
TCCAATCCCATACAAAAAAGCTTCTACTGATTTTACTATATTAAGAAATTTAAAACAAGTTACAAGTGAAGGCGGAAGTGTTGCTATATCTGTTGAAGGTAATAGAACTTATAGTGGTAAAACTGAATACATTAATCCAACAGCGATTCGCATGATGAAATTTTTGAAAGTTCCAGTTGCAATTGCTAGAATAGAAGGTGGTTATGGAAAATTCCCTCGTTGGGCAGAAAAAGAAAGAGGTGGAAAAGCTATATGTTATCCTTATAAAATATATGAGTATGAAGAATATAAAGATATTCCTGATGATGAATTATATAATATTATTTGTAATGACTTATATATTGATGAAACTACTCCAAGTGGGCCATATAAATCTAAGAAAAAAGCTGAAAACTTAGAAAGAGTTATTTATAATTGCCCTCATTGTGGATTTACTAAGTTTAAATCGAAAGGTAACGTTTTATCATGTACAACTTGTGATTTAGAATTAAAATATACAGAATATAAGCAATTTGAATGGACAGATAAAGCAAAAACAGCACAAGTCCCATTTGCTAATGTAAATGAATGGTATGAATATCAAAAAAACGAACTTTTAAAAATTAATTTATTAGAACTTGACAAATCAAGGGTTTTATTCGAAGATGTATGTAAATTTTCTGAAGTTCAAATTAGAAAGAAAAAGAATGTTTTATCTGAAAATGCTAATGTGAAATTATATTGTGATCGATTTGAAATCTCATATGATAATAAAGTTGATGTGTTTAAACTTGATGATATTTCATCGTCTGGTGTTTTTGGTAAAAACAAATTCAATATTTATATTGATAAAAATATTTATCAATTTAAGTCTGATGTTTCATTTAATGCAATGAAATATGTAAATGTGATTTATAAATACAAAATTGAAAAAGGAGATGAAAAGAATGGATTTTTGGGCCTCTAATGTTTGGTCATTTATCTTAGTTATTGCATTTTTATTGGCAAGTATGATTGTTTCACATATTTTAAAAAGAAAGATATCTTTCTTAAAAAAATCTTTAATCCCTGCTTCAGTGCTTGGTGGAATTATTATACTTATTATTACTTCTATTTATAAATTAGCTACGGGCAATAATTTATTCTCATTAGATATGTTCTCTATTTATTCTAATGTTGTTAATGAAGATGGTGAAGTTGTTTCAAAAATTGTTGCTATGGATGGTATGCAATTACTTGAAATCATTACTTATCATGCGTTAGCTATTGGTTTTATCTGTATGGGATTAAAATCATCTAAGAAAGCTACTGGTAATCAAAGAACAACTGAAGTATTTAATACAGGCATTACAACTGTTTCTACGTATCTAATTCAAGCTTTATTAGGATTAATAGTAACAATAGTTGCCTATAACTTTATTGGTATTGATGGATTAATTCCTGCAGCTGGTATTATTTTATGTTTAGGATATGGACAAGGAACAGGTCAAGCTCTTAACTTTGGTAAACAATATGAAAGTGTAGGATTGGCTGGTGGAGCTAATTTTGGCTTAGCTATTGCGGCATTAGGTTTCCTTTCAGCAAGTATTGGTGGAGTAATCTATCTTAACTATTTAAAACGTAAAGGTAAAATTAAAGTGATGACTGAAGAAGATGAACATTTAACTTTAGAAAATTATCAATCTAATAATGAGATTCCAACTACTATGTCAATAGATAAATTCACTATACAATTAGCATTTGTTGTTGTAATTTATGTTTTATCTTACTTCATTATGAAATTACTAGCGTTAATTGCTCCTGGTTTAAGTGCTACATTATTTGGTTTTAACTTTTTAATTGGTACTTTAATTGCTGTTTTATTTAAGTTTATTTTAAACAAATTAAAGAAAACTAAATTTATAAATAGAGAATATATTAATGACTTTATGATGAATAGAATAGGTGGAGCAGCATTTGATATTATGATAGTTGCTGGTATTGCGGCGATCGATCTTTCTACATTATCTAACTATATCGGATTATTATTAATTCTAGGTGTAATTGGTCTAGTTTCAACATTTATATATATTAAATTTGTATGTGATAAATTATTCCCTGAATACAAACATGAACAATTCTTTGCTATGTATGGAATGTTAACTGGAACTGCTAGTACTGGTGTTATTCTTTTAAGGGAAATTGATCCTAATTATGAAACTCCAGCTTCTGATAACCTTGTTTATCAAAATCTTCCAGCAATCATTTTTGGGTTGCCAATTATGTTCTTAGTTCCATGGGCTGCTGAAAGTCCAGAGGCTTGCTATACTGTCTTTGCTATAGTATTTGTATTACTTATTGCATTAGAATTAATTTTATTTAGAAAGCAAATTTTCAGAAGAAAGAAAAAAGAAAATGCTTAATAATTTATAACTATATTATATAATTATAAGGGCATTATAAGATATAGATAAGATATAGAAAAAATGGCTGAGAAATCAGCCATTTTAATATGTTATATCAATTTAGAATTAATGTTGTATTTAACTCTTTATATTTCTTACGTGATAAGATGAAATAAGTAATTAAATGGATTGTGAACGTAATTATCCATGAAATTGGGTAAGATATATATAAAAGATTTAAATCGTTATAATCCACAAACTTAGTATTGTTTTGGAAAATAAATAAAATCCAGAAAATT
>CAZHQU010000275.1:0-2662 GCA_964534245.1 uncultured Coprobacillus sp. | reverse complement strand
AATCTAATGCAGCATTTGTTGCTCCTGGAACAATGGGTGAAATCATTAAATAATTTATCTTTGATATTTAGAGTCTACTATTGTAGGCTCTTTTATTTATAATTATCTTGAAAAATTTATGATAAAAGAGTATAATTTATTATATGAGAGGACTAAGTATGAAAATATTAATTTATTTAGAAAGTAAAGAAACATTAATATATGAGCTAAAAGATGATTATAATCTTAATATAAATCCTAATATTACAAGAGAAAGTTTATATAATGATGAAAAATCAGAAAAATTTGTTTTATCTGATGGCGGAAAAGTTGAAAATATAAATATGAAAATAATGAATGCTATTAATAGTGATATAAGTAAATTTAATAAAGATAAAGAAACTAAATATTACTTACAAAAATTCAAATGTATTGGGAAGGAAAAAGATAAGCTGATTTATCTAGTTAAATTTAATAAAGAAGTTGAATTAAATAATTTTATAAAACTAGATGAAAACAGTAAATTATATGTTAAAACAAAGAAAATTATAAATAGTTATAAAAATAAAAATAAGAAAAGCAAAAATCGTGCTGTTAAGTTTGCTTTTAAACTAAACTTGAAATCTTTCTTTGTCTTTGCTTTTAATTCAATCGTACTTCTAAACTTATTAGTTAATAATGTGCATTCTTTAATACAAAGTTATTTAGAAAAAAAACCAGGTTTTTTTATTTCTATAATAGTATTATTTATAAATTTAGCATTACTTATATCACAACTATATTTAATGCATAGAGAAAAGAAATCTGATTTTGAATTTAATATGTCTCATTCTACTTTAATAGAAGGAAAACCAAAAGAAGAGATTTATAACAATATTAAAAATAATCTTACGGAAACTTATGAAAAGTTTGAACCTTTCAAAGATAATCCAAATGGGTTCTTTATTAATGACGAAGAAAACTATAATTTTCAAATGAATGGAAATAAAATAAAAGTCATTAAAGAAAAGAAGAATAAAACTATTAATACTGATGCAAAAAATATCTTAGCTCAATTTGTTGGGGAGAGATTGAATAGTGATACAGTATTATTTAATGGCGATTTACTAGGAATTGATAGTGAATTAAAGTTTGATAATGTTGATAATGTAAATGTTAAATTTGTTAAATACTTTAACTATATTTCACTTGATGATGCAATTTATAAAAACATTATTATTAATGCTGAAAAGGTAGATATTATTGAAGGCTATAAGATTAGTTTAAATCCTATTACAGGAGGATTTTATGACATTAAAAATAGTCCACTTACAAATCTAATAGGCATAAATCTAATAGTTGAGGTAGTTACTGAAAAAGATACTTATTTACTTGTTAATAGACAAAGTTTATATAATGATGTTAATACAAACAAATTTGTTCCAAGCTCATCAGGTAGTTTAGAAAATGAAGATTATAATGTAATGATAAAAAGTAATAGAAATTCATTTGGAGAGCTTCTAAAGATAGGGATGTTAAGGGAACTAGTTGAAGAATGTTATATTGATCTTGATTTTACAAAGATAAAAAATGTTTCTAAAATAAATTATAACAAAAAAGAAGACCAGTTAAAACTATTAGGATTTGCAAGATTAACAAACAAAGGTGGTAAACCTGATTTCTTTGGAAAGATTGTGATAAATAGGACAGAGGAAGAACTTAATACGTTATTAGATAATTTTGATGTAAAACAAAATGAATACATTTTAAAAACAAATTATCGAAGTGTAGGAAGAACATCACATAATATTGAGTCAAATGAACTAATTGCTGTGAAGAAAGATGAATTTATTGATGTTAATTTAAATCCAAATGTTGAAAAGAATTATTCTCCTCAACTTTCATATATTAAGTATTTATTACAAAAAGAAAAAGAGTAAATAAAAAAATTTTAAAAGGATGAGTTTAATAGCTCATCCTTAATTTTTATTTAATATATTTATTATTTATCATTTAATATAGAAAATCTTTTTGCTATCAACATTGCAATAATTATCTTAATTATATCAGGAATAATAAATGGTAATACTAAAATAGATAGAACATTAATTAAGTTTGTAGTCGTATCGTAAATTAAAATGTACCATAACACTGATATTATGTAACAACAAATTAATCCTATAAATAATGATAAGAATACTAATATGTTGTTATTTGTTTTTGTAAAAACCTTTTTTAGTAGTGTTGATATTATAATCATTGGAATGAATCCAATTAAGAATCCTCCTGTTGGCCCAACAAATACACCGATTCCACTTTGGAATGAGTTAAATACAGGGATGCCAATTACTCCAAGGATAAAATAGATAATTAATATTAATATTGATTTCTTTAAATTCAGTACTAGTATACAAATAAATATCACTAATGTTTGAAGAGTAAATGGTATTACAAAGGGAATTGTAAACCATGAACTTATAACTAGTAAAGTTGTGAAGAAAGCTACTAAGCTAATATCATATGTTAATTTAGATTTCATTGTTTTCACCGATATCTATTATACTAAGATTTAATAATTAATACAAGTAGAAAACTGAATTTGAGAACAGAATTTATAAAATTATTATTATATATAAAAAATATTATAACCTATGAAAATGCTTTATGGGTAAAAAAGTATTATGCTAGTAATTGAAAAAAATAG
>CAZHQU010000274.1:0-2706 GCA_964534245.1 uncultured Coprobacillus sp. | reverse complement strand
TATACTTAAATTGACAAAAGCGTAAAAAAATTGTATAATAATTTAAACAAATTTTAAATTGGAGATTTTTATTATGAAGAAATTAAATAAAATTTATAAAATAATTTTATTAGCAATCTGCTTATGTTTATTTGGTTGTACTGATCAAAGTATTACTGCTGAAGAGTATTTTGATTTTATTACACTAGGTATTAGCGATGTAGTTACAGATGATTTAGATTTAATGGATGAAATTGATGGTATTTCAATTACTTATGAATCTTCAAATGTTGAAGTATTAGCTAATGATGGAAAAGTTTATCCAAAAGATGAAGATGTTTTGGTTGATTTATATATTATTATTACTTTAAAAGGTGAAGAGCATTTCACTATTAAATCCATTACTGTAAAAGGACTTAATAGTTATGACTATTCAACTGATTTATCAAATCTTAAGAGTATATTTGATTCTTATGATAGTTCAAAATATACTGGTGAAAATTATAAACAACTAGAAGATTTATATGATGAAGCTATTAATAAAATTAAATCATCTTTATCAAAAGAAGAAGCATTAAGTGTTATTAATAGTTATAAGATTAAATTTGATGCTGTTGAGAAAAGTAATTCTATTGAAGATAAACTTACTGAAATAGAAGATGATTTAGCTGAAACACTTGTTTTAAATGGTAATACTATTTATGGTAATATTAATTTAAAAACAAGCTCATTATATAATTCTGTAATTATATGGTCATCAAGTAATGAAAGTGTTTTGTCAAATAGTGGTTTAGTTGGAGAAATTACTGAAAAAACAAGTGTTACACTATCTTATAAAGTTGTACTAGATAATACTGAATATGATGGATTAACTATTACTATTTATGTAGATAAGTCAAATTTACCAGCATATTATAATCAAATCGATTTAAGTTTAACTGGAAATGAATTAAAGAGTGAATTAAGAACTTTAATCACATCAACACATAAAAAGATTTTATCATATAATGACTTAAGACAAAAAACTGCTTTAACAGATGTTGATCCAGAAAATTCTAGTAACTTGATATTATTCTATGCAAGAGTAAGTGTACCGTCTAAATGGGATCAAGGTAATACATGGAATAGAGAACATGTTTGGCCACAAAGTACAGGATGGAGTAAAGACACAACTGGTGGATCTGATATACATCATATTAGACCAACAGATAATAGCACAAACTCATCACGAGGTAATAAACCCTATGGAGAGGTATCACATACAGAAAGTAACCGAAAGAAAGTAACTATTTCTGGATATGGTAGTGTGGATTATGGTTATGCTAATTCAAATTACTTTGAGCCATTGGATGAAGTTAAAGGTGATGTGGCTAGAATTATATTCTATTTACTTGTTAGATATAGTGATGCTGATAATAAGCGTATAACAGGTGTAGCTCAAAGTATAGAAGTATTAATTAAATGGAATGAATTAGATCCGGTAGATTCATTAGAACAAAAGAGAAATGAAGAAGCTTATAAGCTTCAAGGTAATCGTAATCCATTTATAGATAATTCTGATTTTGCAAATGCTATTTTTGGTAATAGTACAAAAACTGTTGAAGTGAAAATATATTATTATTATAAAAAAGAAAACTTTATATTTATGTAACTAAAAACAAAGCTATTAATGATTTTAATGATATCATTAGTAGTTTTTTTCTTTTTTTATAATAATTGTAAAACGTATTCATGTGATTAAGCTTTATATTTTTGTTTATTTTTATATCGAAAAGTAGTATAATACTAAAGTTGTTTAGGAGAAGAAAATGGTTCCAATTATAATAATATTTTTTATAACCGTAATTATGATGATATTATCAGTAATATTTGTACCAAAGTTATCAATACCTATTAAATCTGGTAAAAAGTTAGATTTTCAGCCTTATTGGGTCGTTTGTTTATTAGGTGCATTATTAATGATAATATTTGGATTTGTTGACCTTAAGTATTTAGGAGAAGAACTGATAAAAGATTCAAGTATTAATCCTATTAAGATTTTAACCTTATTTATTTCGATGTCCGTTTTATCTGTTTATCTTGATGAATTAGGTTTATTTAAGTTTTTAGCATGTCAAGCTATTAAGAGAGCAAAATGTACCCAGTTATCTATATTTATATATCTTTATGTAATTACTTCGTTTTTAACTGTTTTTACATCTAATGATATTATTATTCTTACTCTAACACCATTCATTTGTTATTTCTGTAAGAATGCTAAAATTAATCCCATTCCTTATTTGATTAGTGAATTTGTAAGTGCTAATACATGGAGTATGATGTTAATAATTGGTAATCCAACAAATATATATTTAGGAACAATTGCTGAAATAGGATTCTTTGAATATGTTAAGGTTATGGCTTTACCAACAATTGTCGGGGGAGTTACATCGTTTTTATTAATCTTATTACTATTCCGCAAGTCACTAAGTAAACCAATATCATATGTAGATATGGAAGCTCATATCGATAATAAGTTTATGCTAGACACTGGTCTAGTTCGGTTAGTAGGGGGTATGATTGTATTATCAATTGCTTCGTAGATTGATTGAGAAATATTGTTAATTACTTTAATTTTATGGTAGAATAATGATTAATAAAATGTTAACTTTAAAAAGAGAGGTAGGAATATGGAGGTAAGAAACAACTATAAAGAATGTATAACAAATTTAGCATGCTCAATACAAA
>CAZHQU010000273.1:0-2758 GCA_964534245.1 uncultured Coprobacillus sp. | reverse complement strand
ATGTTTCCACCTTTGTTACCTCCATCAGGACCTAAATCAATAATATAGTCAGCATTTTTAATAACATCTAAGTTATGTTCTATTATTATTACTGTTGCTCCTTGATCTACTATGTAATTAATTACTTCTAGTAATTTCTTTACATCTGCAGAATGTAATCCGGTTGTTGGTTCGTCTAATAAATATATAGTTTTAGGATTTATTTTCTTATATAATTCGCTTGCAAGTTTTACTCTTTGTGCTTCTCCACCTGATAAAGTTGTAGCGCTTTGACCTAGTTTAATATATCCAAGCCCTACATTTTTCATCGTTTCTAATTTTGGATATATTGAAGGTATGTTTTTGAAAAACTCACATGCTTCATCTACTGTCATTTCTAATACATCAGCTATAGATTTATCTTTATATTTGACTTCTAATGTTTCACTATTGTATCTAGTTCCATGACATTCTTCACATTGTACATATACATCTGGTAAGAAGTGCATTTCTATACGAATTACACCATCACCCCAACATCTTTCACATCTACCACCTTTAACATTAAATGAAAATCGTCCTTTATTATATCCTCTCATCTTTGATTCAACAGTTTCAGCGTACAAATCTCTAATGTTATCAAACACTTTTGTATAAGTTGCTGGATTTGATCGAGGCGTTCTTCCAATAGGTGATTGATTAATATCAATAACTCTATCAAAGTTTTCTAAACCATTTATACTTTCAAACTTTCCAGGATGAACTTTACTCTTATAAAATGTTTTCATTATATGTTTAAGTAGTATTTCATTAACTAGAGTTGACTTTCCACTTCCTGATACACCAGTTACTAAGTTCAAGCACCCACATTTAAACTTAACATTTATGTTATTTAAATTGTTTTCACTTGCACCATTTATTTCAATGAAGTTTCCATTACCTTGTCTTCTAGCCTTTGGAACTTCGATTTTTTCTCTTCCAGATAAATAATTACCAGTAATACTGTCAGTATTAGCTTTAACTTCTTCAGGTGTTCCTTCAGCAATAACTCTACCTCCATGAACGCCAGCACCTGGTCCAATATCTACTAAATAGTCAGCTTGGTTCATAATTTCTTCATCATGCTCAACAACTATTAATGTATTACCTAAATCACGCATTTTCTTTAAAGTTGTAATTAATTTTGCATTATCTCTTTGGTGTAACCCAATTGATGGTTCATCAAGTACATATAATACTCCTGTTAAATGTGAACCAATTTGAGTAGCTAAACGAATACGTTGAGACTCACCACCTGAAAGAGTTCCAGCTGATCTTGATAAAGTTAAATACTCTAACCCTACATCTTGTAAGAATTGTAATCTTGCTTTAATTTCCTTTAAAACTAAATTAGCAATTTTCATATCCATTTCTGTTAAACTCAAATTATTAATAAAATCAATAGCTTCACTCACTGTCATATCAGTGAAATCAATGATGCTTTTCCCATTGATTACAATACTTAATGCCATTGGAGAAAGTCTCTTTCCTTGGCAGTCAGGACATGTATCTTCTTTTAAGAATGATTCATAATATTCACGAGAAAAGCTTGATGAGGTTTCATTGTATCTTCTTAACACTAAATCAGCAACACCTTCAATGTATTTAACTCGATGATACTTGTTTTCACTCGCTGAAGTGATTTCATATTTTATAGGTTCACGTGAGCCATGGAAAATAATACTTTTTTCAAAATCAGTTAAATCTTTAAATGGAGTGTCCTTATTAATATTATAATATTTTAATAATATATCAAATGTTTGCCATTCAATATTTTCACTATTAATTATATTCTTATAATACCTAATTGCATTTTGGTTTATTGATAAAGAATCATCAGGAACGATTTGTTCATAATCTACTTGTTTTAAAAATCCTAAACCTTTACATGTTGGACATGAACCATATGGAGCATTGAATGATAAAAGTCTTGGTTCTAACTTTGGAATAGAGAAATCACAATATGGACATGATAAATGT
Organism: uncultured Coprobacillus sp.; assembly: GCA_964534245.1. Classification (GTDB taxonomy): domain Bacteria; phylum Bacillota_I; class Bacilli_A; order ML615J-28; family CAG-698; genus CAG-698. The sequence continues at coordinate 760 of CAZHQU010000273.1, read as the reverse complement.
TCACTATATACATTTTCTATACCATCAATATTGATTACTACTTTACCTTCACCAAACTTTAAAGCTGTTTCAACAGATGCAAAAATTCTACTTCTTGATTCACTCTTTATCTTTATTCTATCAACAACAATATCTATTGTATGTTTAATATTCTTTTCTAATTTAATTTCATCTGTAACATCTAACATCTCACCGTCAACACGAATTTTACTAAATCCATTTTTACGAATTAGTTCTAATGTTTTCTCTTGTGTACCTTTTTGACTATAAACAATAGGACTTAAAATGATCATTTTACTATCTTCAGGATTTTCATAAATTCTATCAACGATTTGTGTTATTGTTTGTGACGCTATTTCAACACCATGTTCTGGACAATACGCTTTACCAATACGAGCATATAAAAGACGTAAATAGTCATAAATTTCAGTAACTGTACCTACTGTAGAACGAGGGTTCTTACTTGTTGTCTTTTGATCAATTGAGATTGCTGGGGATAGACCTTCGATTGAATCAACATCTGGCTTATCAACATTGTCTAAAAACATTCTCGCATATGCTGATAAACTCTCTACATATCTTCTTTGGCCTTCTGCATAAATTGTATCAAAAGCAAGAGATGTTTTACCTGAACCAGATACTCCAGTCATTACTACTAAATTGTCTTTTGGTATTTTGATATTAATATTCTTTAAGTTGTTTTCTCTTGCACCTTTTATATCAATGTATTTTTGCATATTATCACACCTACTTTTATATC
>CAZHQU010000272.1:0-2774 GCA_964534245.1 uncultured Coprobacillus sp. | reverse complement strand
TCTCACGCGCATAGCGCGTGGTTTTTAACTTGCTCTTCGAGCAGCGTAATAAAAGCTTATTTGAAATAATATCAAATAAGCCAAAATGTGTACTATAATTTTGTTTCTTTAACTAAAAATTCAATAACATCTTTTTGTAATATAGTCATATGTTCTTCATCAGTAATGAAATTAGCGCCATTACATAAGAAAATTATTCCACCATTTTCATTATATAACATAAAACTACGTAAGCCATAAGCATTCCCAAAATGACCTTTTAATGGTTGTTCTGTGAATTCATCCATTATTATCATTTGTAAACCTTTTTTCCTATAAGTAGGATCTGTAACAACATCTCCAGGTTTTAGTTCCCATTGTACTTTTTCCATTTCTTTTACTGTTTCTTCCTTTAGAATTCTTACACCATTATATACACCTTTATTCATCAACATTTTCATTATTTTTGAAAGATTAAATGCTGAAATGTATAGTCCTCCAGCAACTCCTCTAAAGTTTTCGCCAATAGGATATTTTAAGCATTGAACTTTTTTGAATGTTTCATAATAACGATGTCTATGAAATTTATTATCATAGTATGTATAATGCGTAACTAAGTTTTCAATATCAGATATATCTTCAAGTCTAAAACCACTATAAATACCTAGTGGATGCAATAATTCCTCTTTAATATAGTCAGGGAAGTATTTACCAGTTATACGTTCTACAGTACATGCTAATATTCCACACCCTAAATTTGAATAAATGAAGGTTAATCCTGGTTTATAATCACTATACCCTTTGTAGAATCTTTCACTTCCTGGAGTTAATAATTCTTCTAACTTGATAAAATCATTTGTAGAATTTGCTCCATCATATCCTTTATATACACCATCCACTAATGCACCATCATCAACAATACTTGATGTTTGGGTTAAAATCATTCTTAAAGTGATTAAAACATCAGGATATTTTGGATTTCTAACTTTAAAGCCAAGATACTTAGAAATATCTTCATCTAAATCAATTAGTCCTTTATCATATAATTTAAGTAAACCAATTGCCACAATAACTTTTGAAATTGAAGCAATTCGGTATATACCCTTTTCATCTGTTAATTTACTAGATTCAATATCAGCATAACCAGTACATACATTTTCTAAGTAACCATCTTTAGATAAAAATAGTACATTAGAACCTACCATATTAAATTTTTTTACATAATCCTGATAATTATTTAATATTTTCATATTTATTACCAATTATTTTGCTAAATGTTCATATTCATTAATAAATGCTATATATTTATTATAAACATTATCTTTAGAAATCTTACATGCATCTAGTTCAACATATGCATTTTCAAGTTCTTCGTTAATTAGTGATTCATCATCACTTTCATAAATTTCATCATTATAATAATATAATATTTCAACATAATAATCACTTACTACTAAACTAAAAAAACCTTGTCCACATTTATAAGTTATCTCTAAAGCATAATTAGTTTTCTCGAAGTTGACTTTAGATACATCTAATCCTAGCATAGCTAAATCAGATTTTATTTTATTGTTTTTATAATCTTCATAAATAGGATAATAAACTGAAGAAGTTTTTAACTTTTTTTGTTTTTTGATTTTAATAAACCCTATAAGAGAAGAAAGTAACCCTACAGCACAAAATACTATTCCTATTGTAGTATCATTACCATTAATTTGTCCATCAACTTCTTCTTCAAATGTAATTACACCTAATAAAGTTAAAATCCCACAAATTACTACTATAATACCAATAATAATCAATATATAATCTTCATATTTAAATTCTTTTGTTAAAATGTTTTTTTTGATCATTTCAATCACCTAATCAATTTGTATTTCTAATTTATAATTCAAACTCTCTCCAGCAACTTTAATTTCATAATCTTTAAAATCATTAATTTCAACTTTTATAGTTTGATTAGCTTCTATCTTTCGATAAATTTTATTGTCAGAAACTAACGCTACTACACCATTTCCACTTGTAACAGTAAAAGTAAATGTTAAAGTCGCGCCATAATACTCATCTTCTTCTAATAATGTTTTAACTCCAGAAAGTTTCTTAGATTTAAAAGTAGCTTTATCATTTATTACTAGATGTGAAGACATCACTTCAACTGTATTGGTACCAGAAACGATTGTTTTATCAGAAATTGTTTCAAGTGAATAATTATCCTCTCCATTAGTATCTTCAATTTGACCTAAATTACATGAAGTGCAAAACATTAACGAAAACATTAAGCAAACAATTAATATTATTTTTTTCATATTTCTACCTCTATTATATTTATAATTTATATTATTTAATAATTAAGTATAATTATATCATCTATTCTGTAAAGTCCATCGTTTTCATCATAGTAAAATATATATTGAGACATTCTAACTATATCATAAAATATATAATCACTATGCTCTTGATATTGAAAATATTGCATTTTTTTTACTTCAAAAGTCGTTAAATCATATGAATAAAGTGTATAAGCAGATGAAGTAAATGATGTTGCTTTAGTTTCAAAATAATATTCTATATTATTACATTTATTTACATTATCGTTATTTATATCATAATTATCGTTTATTAGTGATTTAATATCAGATAATGATTTTTTACTATTTGAAATTTCTAATGTATCTAAATCTAAACAGTATACTTCTTCTTTAATTTTATAATTTGAACCTATAAATAATCCATTTGTTTTGAATTCTCGTGCTTCAATGTACATTTTATCATTATAAATAATAGATTCATTGACC
>CAZHQU010000271.1:0-2787 GCA_964534245.1 uncultured Coprobacillus sp. | reverse complement strand
ATATCAATTAGATCTCTTTTGAGATCTTTTTTTTCATAATATTTTATTATTATATAATTATATTAATTTTCAAGAAGTTTATTATTTGACATTTTTATAACTAAAATATATAATATAATAAATACATAGTTATTATTAGTAAATAATAATGTATAGTAATGGAGATAAATATGATTAACATTAAAAACGCTCTTAAAAATTTAAAGAAAATTGATAATTACTTAATACCTCATTTTGATGATATTCAAATGCATTTAGAACGCTATAATTCAAAATATCAATCACTTATTGGAGATAATGATATAATTGATGTGTGTAATGGACATTATTATTTTGGATTTCAAAGAACTTCTGAAAGTATAATATTTAGAGAATGGCTTCCAGGAGCAGATAGCGCCTGGATTTGTGGGGACTTTAATAACTGGAATACTTATGAACACTCATTAACTAATATTGGCAACGGTGTATGGGAGATTGAGTTTAATAAAGATTACATTAAACATGGTGACTTTATAAAATTAATAGTAGGAAAACAAGGCTCAGCTTTTGAACGCATCCCCTCATACATCAAAAGAGCAGTTTTAGATACGAATACTAATAAACTATGTGGACAAGTGTGGATGCCAGAAGAGTTTGTTTGGACAGATAAATCATGGTTTAAGAAAAAGAACCATAAAAATCCATTTATATATGAAGCTCATATCGGTATGGCTCAAGAACATGGTGGAGTGGGAACATATAGAGAATTTGCTGATGACACTCTTTTATGGATAAAGAAATGTGGATATAATACTATTCAATTAATGGCGATAGAAGAACATCCATATTATGCATCATTTGGTTATCAAGTGACAAATTTCTTTGCACCATCATTTAGATTTGGTACACCTGAAGATTTAAAGTATTTAATAAATAAAGCTCATAAAATGGGTATTGCTGTATTATTAGATGTAGTTCATAGTCATGCATGTCCAAATGTTGGAGAAGGTTTATACTTGCAAGATGGAACTGATGAACAGTATTTCTTAAGTGGAAAACGTGGATGGCATGAAGCATGGAAAACTAAATGTTTTAACTATGGACGTAATGAAGTTTTACATTTCTTACTTTCAAATCTAAAGTACTGGCTTGAAGAATACCATTTTGATGGATTTAGATTTGATGGTGTAACATCAATGCTATATGAAGATCATGGCTTAGGAACTTCATTTACTGGTTATGGTCAATACTACTCTTTAAATACCAATATAGATGCAAGAGTGTATTTAATGCTTGCTAATGAATTAATTCATAAAGTAAACAAAAAAGCTATTAGCATTGCTGAAGAGATGTCAGGAATGCCAGGAATGTGTTTGCCTTTAAGCAAGGCAGGATTTGGCTTTGATTATAGATTATCAATGGGAATACCTGATATGTGGATAAAACTAATCAAAGAAAACAAATATGAAGATTGGAATGTCTTTTATATGTGGCATGAACTTACAACAGGTAGGCCTAAAGAAAAAACTATTAGCTATGCTGAATCTCATGATCAAGCATTAGTAGGAGATAAAACTATAATGTTTAGACTAGTTGATGCGGAAATGTATACTGGAATGATGAAAAATTATCACTCTTTATCAATTGATTCAGCAATTGATATGCATAAACTAATAAGATTCATTACTATTAGTTTATCAAATTCTGGCTATTTAAATTTTATGGGTAATGAATTTGGCCATCCAGAATGGATAGATTTTCCTAGAGAAGGAAATGGATGGAGCCATCATTATGCAAGAAGACAATGGTCTTTAGTTAAAAATCCCGAATATAAGTTTGAATGGCTAGCTAATTTTGATAAAGCAATGATTAAACTAATAAAAGACAATAAAATATTGGATAATATTCCAGAAAGCATATGGCTAGATAACGATAAAAAAATATTTATCTTTAACAGAGGAGAATATATTTTTATATTTAATATGCACCCAACATGGTCACAAGATAATGTATATATAAATACTGAAAAATTTATAAATAATAATTTTAAAGTGATTTTCTCTTCAGACGATAATGAATTTGGAGGACAAAATAGAATAGATAAAAATTACATTTATTCTAAAAATGATAAAGGTTTCACAATCTATTTACCATCTAGAACTGTTATTGTTTTAAAAACTTACAATGATTAATAATAATATATATTATATTAGGAGGAAATAGAATGATGAAGAATCATGAAATCAAGAAGAATAATGGAATGGGAAAAGCACTACTATATATAGGTTTATTAATAGCATTACCATTTATTATCGGTATGATTTTAATTGGAGGTTTAATTTTATTATTAATTAATAGTTGTAACTTTGAAAAATCACCACCTCCAACACTTGAAGAAATGGGTGAATGGGATGGAAATTATTTTTATCGCGATAATTTTAAAACAAAATCAACTGGTGAAGATTTTGAATATTTAGTTAAAGAAATAAATATTGATGGTATAACATATAACACAGAAACAGCATCAGATTCTTATTTTTATGATAATGGAAATATGTATATGATATTTTCAACATATAAAAAAGATTCTGAAGTTGTAGAAGACTATAACACGTTAATTTATGTACTTGTAAAATATGATATTAAAACGAAAACGCAAGAAGTTCTTTATGTTAAAGATAAAGATATTACATTTGATAAAATACTTAAAGTTTATAATTCAGACAAAATATTTATTGAAGGTTATTATGAAAATAAAAAATATTATATTTCATATGACATAAGTGATCAGACCTTAGAAATAATTGA
>CAZHQU010000270.1:0-2793 GCA_964534245.1 uncultured Coprobacillus sp. | reverse complement strand
TTCTGTCAATTATACCTCAATAACACTGGAGAAAAAGGAAATAATTACAAATGTTATTGTTAATAGATTAAGTAAATTTGGATTAAATAGCGATAAAGAAGTAGAAAAACAAAATAGAGCCTTTGAAAATCATTTTGATTATGATGATATGGTTGATGCTGTTAAATGCGATGTTTTAGATGAAATTGAAGTTTTGTTTAAAAGATTTAATAATTATCAAAAAAATAACTATTTTGACTATTCTTTCTATCATATTTATGAACCAAAAGTAAGATATTTTGAATTAAATGCTTCAGCAAAACTTGGAGTTGTTTCTATCGTTAGATTACTTGGAATAATGAATGCATTAGGCATTGGTTGTGAAAAAGATATAGATAAAGCTATTATTCGTTTCACTCAATGTATGTATTGGGGTGACATAACATCAATGTATCTTTTAAAACATGTTTATAAAAAAGAACGTATGAAAACTGAAATGAATGTAATTGGTGATTTAATTGCTTTATCTGAAAAGTATTTAAATCTTGGAATTACGGTTTTACCAGAAAATGTTACTGCTTGTAAAGAAGCTCAAAAATTATACATTTTCATTTCATCTATCTTACAAGATGTTGTTATTAATTTAAATAAAACTGATATTACATTCTCTTTTGTTGAAGCTATGCTTTTAGAAAATGTAAGTTACGAAGAAAAATTGGATTTAATTAATCGTTATCGTGATGAACGCTGGAAAGTGTTGACAAATGCTGTTAGTATTCACAATAACAAGGTAGGGTTTTAGGTGATACGTATGAATAATAAAATTTCTGTTACTGAAAAATATATTAATATTTATAAAGAAAAATATCTTGAAAATTATAAGAGAATAAATTATGATGAAGTTACATCTGATTATAAAGCTAAAACCTATTTTTATGATGAATTAAATAATGTTGAACTTGATGGATATCCTTTCGCAAGTGATTTAGTTGATTCTAATGGTAATGTGTATTCTATGAATAATATTGATGACTTATCAGATAAAGAAAAAAAGAAATGTCGATTACGTTATCATTTCTTGCCTAATACTCATGAACTATATGTTGGTACAACAGGATCTGGTAAAACTACTGGATGTGTTGAACCTCAGCTTAGAGCGATTTCTGCTTTAAAGAATAAACCAAATATTTTCTTGACTGACCCTAAAGGCGAATTATACGAAAGAAATATTAAGCATTTAGTAGATAATGGTTATAAAGTTTTTGTTCTTAATTTTAAAGATTATGAAAGAAGTGATAGATGGAATCCATTACTTAATTTATATGATTTAAAAATGGAATTAAAATCTTGTGGGGAAGGTGTTGATATTCAAAGTGGTAAAGTTAAACCTAATTTTGAAAAAATATCTTCTGAACCGTTTTCAAACGTTTACTATACATATAAAGGAAGAGCATTCCAAAACGAAGAATTGCTTAATGGATTTATTGAATTAGAAAAAGAAATGATTGAAGCTGAACTTTCTTCTGAAATTAATCAATTAGTTAATATGATGATTAAAGTTACAAGTAAAAACGATAAAACATGGGAAATGGGAGCTCAAGACTTATTACGTGGATTATTATATGTGATGTTAGAAGAAGCTGTACTTCCCGATACTACTTTTACTAGAGAGATGTTTACTCTTTATAATGTTAAGAAATTCTATTTATATTTAAGAAATCAAGTATTAAATGAAGGTAATAAATTGCATAATCTAAAATTCATTAAGAATAAACCAGAATATATTATTTCATATATGGCTACAGCGCTTGATAATGCTGGGAATACTATGAGAAGTTACTGTGGTGTTTTTGATTCATCTATTCAAATGTGGTTCCAAGGTCATATTTTCACTTTAACAACAGGAAATACTATTGATCTTGATACAGTAGGAGATAAACCATTTGCTATTTTCTTAATTACAAGAGATTATGAAAAGAGTGACTTTGCTGTTGCAGGATTGTTTGTAGACTGGGTTTATAAACAAATGATTAAAAAGTTTGAAGCTGGTGAAAAAACTAGAACTTTACATTTTATACTTGACGAATTTGGTAATATTCCTGAGATTGTTGATTTTGGAAATAAAATTTCAACATCTAGATCACGTAATATTTGGTTCCATTTAGTTGTTCAATCTTATAAACAAATAGATGAAATATACAATCCAGATAAAGCGTATGTAATTAGAGATAACTGTAATGCTCAAATTTTCTTAGGAGCACAAAATATAGATACTAAACAAATATTCTCTGAACAATGTGGTAAACATATGATTCCTTCAATTGATTCATACTTAAAATCAAGTGTGAATCAACTAGTAGAAGTTCCTTTACTTCCAACAAGCTCACTAGACTTAATTAGGCCTGGTCAAATCTATATTAAAAGAATTTATATGCCTTTAATATTATCTCAATATATTAGAAGTTACATTTGTGCAAATCTAAATATATTTGATGGATTCTATGGTGGTAAAGAAAATGTATATAAATACGCCCCATATGCGTATGATAATATGCTTACTCAAAAAAGAGATTATGATTTGAGTAAAATATATCCAGATGATTCAACTTATTGGTAAAATAATAAGACGATGTAATAATCGTCTTTTTTACAGTTCATTACGTAAAAATATTTAAACTTAAAAATGTTTATATGCTCCACTTAGTTGCAAAAAATACAACTAAGTGGAGAAAATATACTGATTTTATTGAATAAATTAAATTAATATGGTAAAATATATGTGAGGTGAATAACTATAATATGATATTAACTATG
>CAZHQU010000269.1:0-2804 GCA_964534245.1 uncultured Coprobacillus sp. | reverse complement strand
ATAAATCAACTTGTCTTAAATCTATAAGTTCTAAAATAGATAAATATCTAAAAGAAAAAGAAAGTGTTCGTAATTTAACTAATAATTTATATGAACGAGCAATGAAGATACTTAATCTTTCAGCAAATTATCATGATGGCGCTCCATATATATCCATCTTCCCTGAAAAACAAGAGAACCTAGAAGATGATTTAATGGATATTGCTGAAAAGTTAGATATTAAATTAGAAAAAGCTCCAAGACTAGCTGTGAAAAAAGAAATCAATCCATATTTCTTACACGAACTAGTTAATGGTGATGATAAGTTAAAACAAGATCTAATTAAGTATCATGAAGATAATAGAGAAAATGTATTAGATATCTCTGATTATATTGCTGAACTTAAATACTATAACTTATTAAAGACATTATTTGAATATATGAAAGATAGAAACGTACCTATCTGTAAACCTGTTTACACAGATAAAGTTACTAATGTTACAAATGGATATGATATATCTTTAGTTGCTAGTAAGATTGATACAATTCCAAATAACTTTGTAATAAGTGATGATGAAAATGTCCAATTTATTTTAGGTGTAAATAGTGGTGGTAAAACTTGTTATTTACGTAGTGTAGGTATTAACTATATATTAGCAAACGTATGTGGATTCATGTTTGCTGAAAAAGCTGAAATCTATCCTGTTAAGTTTATCTTTACTCATTTTCCAAATGAAGAAAATTATAAAGTTGGTGAAGGCAGACTTATTGATGAGTTAAATAGATTAAATAGAATGAAGAAGAATTTTTGTAGTGAAAGCATTTCTCTATTAAATGAAACATTCTCTTCAACAAGTGAAGAAAAAGCATGTGACTTAACATTTGAACTTTTAGAAGCTGCTGGCAAGACAAAAGCAAAAGTTCTATATGTAACACATCAATATAAAATATTTGATAGCATTCAAGACCCTCATATTGGTTTTTACACTCCACAAGTAGTAGAAGGTGAAACTAATGTTAGAACTCATAAAATCGTAAAAGTAGAAAAGAAATTACTATCTTATGTTGGTGATATTCTTAAAAAACATGGAATGACAAGAGAACAATTACTTAAACGTAAAAAAGCAGAATAAAGTAGATGAAGGTATAAAACATGAAAAGTTTATTAAATCCAAATAAGAAAGAATATGGTAGAGTTGTAAATGCAATAACAGATTTACAATTAGATAGTTTAGTAAGATTAGTATTTAACGATACTACTCGCCAACAAAAAGTAATTGATATACTTAATGATATATGTTTAGATGAAGAAACAATAAAATTCAGACAAGATGTACTTAAAGATTTAATGTATAACAGAAACATATATAGTACATTAGTTAAAGAATGTTTATTCATGGAAAAATGCTATGCAGAATATGATGCAAACAAAGCTCATAGATCAAAAGCAAGAATTAAGTCAGATATCTCTATTACAGATATTACTATGTCTTTAAGAGATTATGCATATACATTTAAGAAATTATTAGAAATCTATGGACGTTTAGATGGTATGTTTATGGCTAATGCTCCTAGTTCATTAGGATTAAAACAATTAGCAAGAAATATACATAGGCGAAACAATAGTGAAGGGTTCTTAAAACTACGTGAGAAGGTTGAACAAATCATAGAATCAGCAGCTGCATATGGATATTACGTTTCTATTAATGATTACTTAATGCCAGAAGAAATGAAGTACATTATTGTAAGTGGTAAATACGAAGGTGAAAAGTTCTCATTATTTAGAAAGAAAGAATACAAAGGAGATAAAGTTGAATTAAACGATAGAGTAAATGAAGACTCAAGAAGAATAGTAGTTGATTCATTCAATAGATCAATAGTAATAATTGAAGATTTATTTGAAACATTATTTGATGAAATAGGATATATTGCTAGAGACTTTTTATTCTATGATTTTGGTATCAAATTATATGATGTATTTGGTGAAAGAAATGTAGATTGCGTATTCCCAGAAATCAAAGATTATATTGATTACAAGAAAGTAAAAGATCCATTCTTAATTACTAGATATATAGTTGAAGGATATACATATCCAGTATATGGAAATGATATCAAAATAGACAAAGAAGAAAGTGTACTAGTATTAGGTACTAACAATACTGGTAAAACAGTAATGCTTAGAACAATAGGAATATGTCAAATCTTTGCTCAAACAGGTTTATTCGTCCCAGCAGATTATGCGTGCGTAGACATTAGAAAAGATATTATATCTATTTTCTCAGGTGAAGAAAAAGATACTAATGTAGGTGGTAGATTTGAAAAAGAAGTAATTGACATTAAAGAAATAATTGATGAAGTTGATAATAATTCATTAGTTATTATAAATGAAATATTCCAATCTACATTTGCTGAAGACGGAGAAAAGGCATTATTTGATATACTTAACTACTTCTCAGAAATAAATGTAAAATGGATAACAGTTACTCATCTACTGGGAATATTAGACAAGAGAAAAGATTTCGTATCAAAAGTTAAAACATTTAAGACAACAAGTAAGGAAGAGAAATATAAAATTAATTCTATAGATTAATTATATTTGAGGTATATTATGAAAAAAATAGTTTTAATGTTATTATTAGTTATATTTGTATTTGGATTAAGTGGCTGTGGGAATTATGAGATATTTGACACTACATATACGTTTGAATATGTTCATTTACACAAAACTAATGAATGTCTTAAGATAAAAACATGGACAGATTATGAAGGTGAACAAATTCAAGTTACATTAGAAGATGATACAGTTTTATTAGTATCAAACATTA
>CAZHQU010000268.1:0-2808 GCA_964534245.1 uncultured Coprobacillus sp. | reverse complement strand
TTAAATATATCTTCTTTAGTAAAGTTTTTTTCATCTATAATAAGTTCTTTACTCTCAGTTTTTAGTCTAATCTTATTACGTTTAAATACTATATTAATAACGTCACAATAAATTTTCGTAATTGAACATTTTAACTTTCTTAAACTATACGGATTAGAGTTATCTATTAAAATATACTCAGAATTTATTTTATTTGTTAAATCATTATTATCAAAATTGTCTTTAAGAATTGATTTAAATACATTGTTACAATCATTGTATTGTAAATATATAATAAAAATAATAAGTAAATTACAATCTGTAATCCATGTATCTAAGAACATTAAAACTAATATTGAAATTAAACCATATAAAAACTTTATATTAATCAATGACAAACAAAGAAAAATCGCAACCAGAATTATGAAAATCAGATAAGTATATTTAATTTCTTTTTTTCTTTCACTTCTTAATAAAGAGACACCTTCACCTTTTTTTCTTTCAAATATAGGTTTTTCTAATATTTTCATCTCTTCATAAGATCTACTCTCTGAATAGTTTCTTTGAGTAACATCATAATATTTCTTTATAAAATCGATAAATTTCATTATTTTTCTAATCTGTCAGCAAGAAAGTTATATTCTCCATTATCAGGATAAAAGTTTTTACTAAATGTAGCACCTTTTACTTTGAATAATTCTTCAAGTTCTTCTTTTGTAATTGGCATTAGTTGTAAACATAAACATTTCTTTAATAAGCCTAATTTACATACACTAATATTTTCATTTTTAATTACTTTAGGATCCATGATAAAGGCTGCTTTATATTGTTCATGAGCATCTTCTTGAATATCAAAACTATGGTATCTTGTAACTCTTGCCTTTTCCCAATAACTAAAACTTGCAATGTAGTCAATAAAATTCATATAGAAATTAAGTTTTTCACTTTTTATATCAAAATCTTTGCTTAAGAATAACATATACTCATTTCTATTAAAATTAATACCATCATTTCCTCTTGGCATCCTATAATCACTAGCACCCATTGTTACTAGTTTATAAAATGGATATTCTTCATTTGGTTCAAATAGTAATACGTCTATATGTGGTTTACTAAATTCTTTATGAAAAACATATTCACATTTTTGATTGAAACATTTTTCAAAATGTTCAGTTAATTTATCCATTTCTTTTATTTTCATAACTTACCTCCTATATTTATATAATTATATCCTAAATTATAGCATAAGTTATAATCATTTACAATAAAATAAATAACCACTAAATAAGCTAGTGGCTATTTATATAAAATTTCAAATTCTTCTTGGCTTTGTAAAGTATTTATAATTATACTTGAACCGAGCTTCTTTACCGTTAGATCATTATCTAAATAAATAATTTCTCCCTCATATAAACCGTAATATCCATCAAACAAATATGTTTTTTCTAAATAATTATTCATTAACATTTTATTTAAATTTGCTGAATATGATGATAATAATGTTTTACCATTTGAGTAAATTGTCATATAGTCAAATTCTATCTTTATGCTACTAATATCTAGATAAGTCACATCATCTCTAGTGCATTCAGCAATTATATAATCATTTGATATCAAATAACTATTCAAAATAATATTAGAATCATAAGAGTCTTTTATTCACGATGTTTCCATTACATCAAATAAATCACTGTCATTTATTATTTTGTATACATATATGTCTTTTCTTTCTAAATATTCAAAATCATATTCATCAATTACAAATGTATCTTCATTAATAAAGTATATACTTGACAAATCTAATCTAACATTCTCAATATTGGTGATTTTGTTACTAATTAAAACACCTTTATTAGTTTCTTTAGATATAATATATAAAAGATTGTTATGATTTAAATCAATATGCTCAAGTAGATACATATTATTAATTAGTTCTTCTTGAACATTAGAATAAACTATAAAGTAATAGAATTCTCTTTCATATAATGCAATTGGAATAAATCCATTTTCAAACTTTTCGTTAATCTTTATTTCTGCTTTGGTATTTTTATCTATTAATACATTATTTTCTAAAGCAACTTCTTTTTCACAAACCTCAAATATAATTTCTGATTTAGGTGTATATGTTTTGTCTTCATCATCTGAAACATATGCAATTAATAAACCTATTATTAAGCAAACAATCATAATTAATAATGAAATCAAAAGTTCTTTACTCTTCTTCATCAACATCACCTTCTTCATATCGAATAAAATCACCTGGTGAACAATCAAGAACTTTACATATTGCATCAAGAGTTGAAAATCTAATAGCTTTAGCTTTCCCACTTCTTAGTATTGAAAGGTTTGCTTCTGTTATACCTATAGCAATAGCTAATTCTTTTGATGTCATATTTCTTTCTTTTAATATTTTAGTCAAATCAATTATAATCATATAGTTAACTCGTTTTCTTCATAAAGTTCAATACTTCTTTCAAATAACAAATGAATCACATAGAATACAATTCCAAATAATAAATACATAAAGAAATCAGTAGGTATTAAGATTTGATAATCTAAATTTGGATAAGTGATTATATTAGTTATGATTGCCATTGTTATTCCACTAATTGTATTAACAATCGAATAGTAAATAAATGTTCTAGATACTTCTAACAAATATCTAGCATTTTCTTTTACATATATTAAATCATTTCGAAGATTATTTGAGAACTTGATTCCATATTTACCAATAACAATAATAAAGAATATATTAATTACTGCTTGAGATAATACAACTAATATTAAAACTGAATCATAATAATTTATTACACTTATTATCAAAGCAAT
>CAZHQU010000267.1:0-2809 GCA_964534245.1 uncultured Coprobacillus sp. | reverse complement strand
ATAGAAAATAATAAATTAGTTAATTGTTTAACTGATGAAAAGGTTGTAAAAATACCTGATAATATAACATATATTGATAGTAAAGCTTTTTATAACAATAAATGTATAGAAGAAGTGATTATTGGTGATAATGTCCTAAATATGGGTCATAGTGTTTTTTTTAGGTTGTTTAAGTCTAAAGAGAGTTCAGTTATCAAATAATATTGTGAATATACAAAATGGAACTTTTTTTTCATGTCATAGCTTAGAAGAAATAAATTTAAACAGGGTTTGTTCTATTTCATCATTAGCATTTTATGAGTGTAATAAACTTACAAAAGTTAATTTGTCGAAAGAAATAGACGATTTAGATTCTAATGCTTTTGCAAACTGTGAAAATTTATTAGAAATAAATATCGATAAAAAAACAAGCATTTTACTTCAGTAGATGGAGTTGTATATTCTAAAGACTTAAGTACATTAGTAGCATATCCATCAGGAAAGAAAGACTCTGAATTTATTATCCCTGAACATGTTACCAAACTTTGTGAAAAAACTTTTATAGAAAATAAATATATTAATAAAGTTATATTTTCTTCACAAATTAAAGAAATTCCAAGGTATTACTTTATCTCATGTGAAAACTTTAAACATGTTGACTTTCCTAATAATTTAATTAAAATAGCATCTTTTGCATTTGCGAATTGTACATCTTTAGAATCAATAATTATTCCTGATAATGTTGAAATAATTGGTCAAGGTGCTTTCCAAGATTGCAAATCCTTAAAACACATAAAATTAAATGAGAATTTAAAAATATTGGATAATGAGTGTTTTAAAGATTGTATTTCACTAGAAGAAGTAATCTTGCCGAATGGACTAAACAAAATATGCAAAGAATTATTTTCAGGATGTATTAATTTATCAAAACTATGCATTCCAAAATCAGTGAGTGAAATTAGTGAAGGAGTTATTAATAATGTAAAGCAAGGCATTAATATTATCTATGAAGGTAGTAGCAAAGCTTGGAATGAATTATCTAAAGATAGAAACGTTTTAGTTCAAACATCGAGCATTAATGATTTTCATTATTATGGAAGTTGGGCTGAGAAGATGGTTCCAGATGTTTATGAAAAAGAAATAATAATTCAAAAGAATTTGAAATATATTGTGCATTGTTTAGAAGATAATAAAGTAATAATTGTGGAGTAAAATATGGATAAATTAGAACAAGTAAAAAATAGAATCGATAAATTCAATAAAGATAGAGATTGGGATCAATTTCATACACCAAGCAATCTTGCTAAGTCAATTGTACTAGAAGCAGCTGAACTATTAGAATGTTTTCAGTGGGACGATAGCAATTATGATTTAGAACATGTAAAAGAAGAACTTGCTGATGTTATGAATTATTGTATTCAAATGTCACAAGTGCTAAATGTTGATATTATAGATATTATTAATAGTAAAATGGATAAAACTGAAAAGAAGTATCCAGTAGAAAAAGCAAAAGGAATCTCAACAAAATATGATAAGCTAAAATAAAATAATTATTTCAAGAGTATTATATTAATTTAATTTGCTTTGACTTTAACTAATCAATATGATAAAATAATATTGGTTAGAATTTCTTAAGTGAAAGCATAGTAAATGTTAGTTCTAGCAAAATAGTTAAAACTAATGTTCTAGAACCGGGTAACCAAGTGGCTAAGGGATTTTACCTTTAGCCTTTTAATTTAGGAGTTTATATGATTGCTTCAAAATATATAAAAAACAATAATAATTATGTTTATCCTTTTCAAATACAAGAAAAGAATAAAACAAGAACTATAATTACATATAAAAATGATTCAAAAGGACTTAAACTACGTAGATATCATAAGAGATTACTATTTAAACTAGAAAAATTCCCATCAAGTAAATATAGTTATGCATATAAGAAAAGAGTATGCACAAAGGATGCGTTTAAACCACATATGAAAAGTATCCTTTTTATCAAACTTGATATTGAAAGCTTCTTTGAAGGTATAACATTAGAAAAGTTTACAAGTTTATGTAAGAAAGAATCGAGAAAGATTAAAAGTAAACCATTACAAACATGTTTCTATAATAATCACATTTCTTTAGGCTATGTTACAAGCCCAAGAATAAGTGATATATATTTATATAAGTTTGATAAAGATGTGGAAGAATATTTAAAAGCAAAACCTAATCTTCATTATTCAAGATATTCAGATGATATCTTAATATCAAGTGAAGGAGAGGATTATATTAATCTATACTCTTTCTCAACTTTTATCAAAAGAACATTACAAACATATGGCTTAAAAACAAATGAAAGTAAATTTAGAGAATATAACTTAAATAAACATACATCAGTTAGCTTTTTAGGTTTAAATTTAAAACGTAAAGAAGGTATTTATGAGATAACAATATCTAAAAAGTTCATTCTTAAGACATTAGATCTTTTTGATAAAATATATAAATCAAAACAAGAATTAGAAGAGTTACGCACAAAGTTAAAAGATGAATTAAAATTACAAAGTGAAAATATTAAAAATAATATAAAAGATATATTTTTAAATGAGTTTTTAGATGAAGAAAGAATTAAGTTTAAAAAACTTAAGAATAAGATAATGATGATAAAAGCAGAGATTAAATCAAGAGAATCATATATGAGATTTAATAGCCCAACTACATATGAAAGGTATATAAAAAAGTATAAGAATAAATATAATAAAGATTTTAGAACTAGATTTTAATTATAGGTGAAATATGAAATATAAAATTAAAAGAAATTATATATTAAAAGTTTTCTTTTATATAGCTT
>CAZHQU010000266.1:0-2824 GCA_964534245.1 uncultured Coprobacillus sp. | reverse complement strand
TAATTAACTTACTATAATTTTCCAAAAAAACCACCTCTATTTCTATAATATATAATTGGCTAGTACTATTTTGTCGAATTATGTCACTTTTAATAATTTCTTAGTCCTTTTGGATAATGATTATTTAAATTATTACTACTTGCTTTATATCCACCTAATGAGATATTATTGATTTTTATAACTCCATATCCATTAGCAACCTCATATGAAACTTGTTCACCATGTAGATATTTACAAATAATAGCATCTTTATAATCAAAATTTATATGATTTAAAAAATAGTTAGAAAAAGATTTAAAAAAGTTATGATTTGGAATGAAACGCTTATTATAAAGTTCACCTAATTTAACACCATAGTTAAGCACTCTAAGACCAGTCAAATCAAAAGGTGCTACATAATAATACAAATCATCTTTTCTTTTAATAATATTATTTATTATAATAGATAAATTCTTATTACAAAATTCTTCAAATTCTTTCACTTTACTAAATTTATTAAAATTTTTAAGTTGTTTTTCTTCTCCACTTGTCTTTTTTAAAACTGCCAGAAATTGTCCTTCACCTTTAATTAAATGTGGATAAATACGATAAGTTTTTGGAATAAAACCTTCCTTTAAAACGCTTTTTAACCTATCACAAATATCAACTTGCTTGTAATCATATTTTTCAATCAAATAAGATATAATATCTTCATTTTCCTCTTTAGCAAAAGTACAAGTCGAATAAATCAATATTCCATTCTTTTTAAGTAAACGATGAGCGATATCAACAATTTCAATATCACGTTTGTGACAAATATTTACATTTTCTAAACTCCATAAATCTTGTGATAGCGGATATTTTCTAAACATACCTTCGCCACTACACGGAGAATCAATTAAAATTAAGTCAAAAGTATTTTCAAAATTAACCAAAAAGTCTGCCGGTGTATTGTTAGTAACAACTACATTACTCAAACCCATTCTTTCAATATTTGAATATAAAGCTTTCGCTCTTTCTTTATCAATTTCATTTGAAATCAAAATACCATTAGTTAACCTTGAAGCTAGTTGTATACTTTTGCCACCTGGTGCAGCACATAAATCTAAAACAAGAAAATTTGAAGGTATATCAATAGCTTCAACAACACACATCGCAGATGGGTCCTGCATATAAAAAGCTCCCGCATGATGTAGTGGATGAAATCCCATTTTAACATTTTCATCAAGTAAATAATATCCTCCATCTAAATATGGAATCTTTTCAATTTTAAGGTCAAAAATACTTTCAAATAGTTCATTTGAAATAACACTTTTATTCAGTGATAAACTTCTTATATTATTTTCATTATAACTAGCTAAAAATGCTTCATATTCACTACCTAAATATTCTTGCATTCTTTTTAAAAATACTTCATTCAACATAAATACCACCTATTAAAATAAAGGTCACTCTTAAAAAAGTGACCGTCAATAATTATTCTTCCTCTTTTGTTTTATTACTTAAAAGATCTCTAATTTCTGTTAACAATAAAACTTCAGGACTTGGTGTTGGTTCAGAAACAACAACTTCTTCAGCAACATCTTCTTCAACTACTTCAGGATTTTCTTCATCATGTTTATGAATTAATTCTTGCATTCTTTCCGCACTTCTTTTTGCAGCCTCAAGCGCAAAGTTAACAACTTTAAAAATAAAAAATAATACTATAGCAGTTAATAAGAAATCAATAATAGCTTGAATTAAGGCACCCCAATAAATAGCGTTATCAATTACAAGCGTTTCAACACCATCAACCACTTCAGTATGACTTTTTAAAACAGTCATTAATGATTCTGATTCAGCAAGATTATAACCTCCTAAAAACAAACCAATAAGTGGCGAAATGATTTGTACATTAATCGCAGTTACGATTGCTGTAAAAGCACTCCCTATAATAACCCCAATAGCTAATGATAATGCATTTCCTTTATTGATAAATGCAGCAAATTCCTTAAATAATTTTTTCATTTATACTTCCTCCATTTCACTATCATTATAAAAATAATGATGAGATTTGTCAATTTATAGAACAAATATTGAGTTTATTTTTTTTCTGTTAATTGTAATACTAACTTCCGTTTTAACATCATTTAACGGAATTTATCTTACAAATAAATAAATGTTAAAATATAAGTGTCTATGTATGTAAATTTTATTCAAGAGAGGAGTATTACTTTATGAATAACATACATGATAATAAACATTTAACATTAGATGATAGAATTACAATTGAAAAAGCTTTAAAAGATCCAAATGTTAAACTTATTGATATAGCTAATAGTATAGCCAAAGATCCTAGAACTGTTTCTAAAGAAATCAAAAGAAACAGAGAATTTATTAATGGTTCTTATAAGAGAGCGAAACTTACTGGTTGTTCAACAGACTATAAAGAACCTTGTAAAATTCTTTTAAAATTTCCTTATGTTTGTAATGGTTGTAAAAATAATTGTTTGAAAGATCATTATCGCTATGATGCTAAAAGAGCTCATGAAAAATATAAACTTATTTTATCTTCTTCTAGAACAGGTTTTGATTTATCACAAGAGGAATTAGTTGTTTTAGATGACGTAATTTCTAAAGGTGTTAAAGATGGACATTCTATATACGCAATTGTTCAAAATAATTCTACTATTATACCTCATACAGTTAAAACAATTTATAATTACATTGATCAAGGTATTTTAACTACTAAAAATGTTGACCTAAGGTCTAAAGTTAAATACAAACCAAGGAATAGAAAATACAAGTATGTGTTAATTCGCCGATTTTTTTAGTAACAAATTTGCAAAATAATTGAGGAGATAAA
>CAZHQU010000265.1:0-2891 GCA_964534245.1 uncultured Coprobacillus sp. | reverse complement strand
TTTAGGATTATAGTATCTACTATTCAGATAATACCATCCAGTTTCACTATCAAAATAGTAACTTCTGTACCTAAACGGATTAACTGTTCCTAATCCAATACCTGATTCATCAATAATATTTATTATATTACCATAAGCATCATATACATATTCTACCACTAAATTGCCACTAAAGTCAACTATTCCTATAATATCATTTTGTATGTTTTTCAAATACATATAATAATTTGTATTATAACTAAATCCAATTATACTATCATTTATGTCATAATAATAATTAATTGTATATCCATTTGTTCCAATTTTAGTTTCTCTTATAATATTATTACCATCAAGTAAATATGAAGTTGTTACTCCATCAATAGTTTTCTTAGTCCTTAAACTATTTGCATTATAATCATATTCAATATATGAATTTCTACTTTCCATTGATGATATGTTTCTCATATCATACTCAATAAACCAACCCATATAATTAACTAGCATTCCATTAGTATAAGTATTATTATATATCATTCCATTGTCTTCAATTTTGGTTAACTCATTTAAATTATTATATGTTAATATTATCGTGCTAGTTATATCACCTTTCTCTAGGTTAGTTTCTATTATACTAGTAATATTTCCATTTACATCATAACTATACTCTACTTTAATTGGCACTTCAACATAATTATATACTTATACTATTAATTGATTAAATATATCATAAGTGTTTTCTTCTGAGTAATCTATTATATTATTTCTACATCTTGTTATATTAGTTATATTATTGAATATATCTTGTTCCAGAAATTCAAGTTGTTTGGTGATAATTTACATTTTAAACATCTAAAAAATGGGATAAAATCCCATTAAACTTTGCTCAACAATAAAATCGATTGATTACAAGAATATAAATTTTTATTTATTTTTGATAAATCATTTAATTTATTAATTCCCTCATCAATCTTGTTTAATCTCAATAAACATAAAGCATGATAATAATTATAATTAATCTTATGTAGAATTGATCTTTCTCTATTAGCTTTTTCTCTAAAGAAAGCTTCCACTTTATCAACATCTCTATTAACTAAAATAAAATATTTTGCTTCAGCAGATTGGTAAGATTGTAATAAAGCAATCTTCAATTGCGGGTTAGAAACTGAGTCTATTATCTCTCTAATCCTTAATAGAGAAAGTTTCATTTTCTCATTTAAGTTTTTAAAGAAAAACAGCTCACACCAGGTTTTTAGATATATAAATCTACCTAATAAATTAAAACTATTACAATGTTCATCAATTTCTAAAAGCATCTTTTCAGCACTTTTAAAATCACCTTTTTCAAGATATCCTGAAACTGTATATAAATCAAAATAAGCTGATTGTTTTTTACTAAAGAAACATTTCTTTCTAAATTCACTTAATTTTATTAAGTACATATCAACATCACAATTCATATTAAATTCTAATATTATTTTCTTAATCTCATCAATTTCATTTTTCTTTTTCTGTAAATTGGATACAAGAATAGAAAAAGAAATAATAGTAATCAAGAAAATAAATTTGCCATAATAAATTGCAATCGTTTCAAGTAGTATTGATAATAATACTGAAAATATCATATAGAATAATCTACACTTTTTCATTGTTAATCACCTTTTAAAATTTATAATATTATACTAAAAAAAAGAGTCTAATTCAAGACTCTTTAACGCTTTTAATTAATATGTCATAAATTACTAACCAAATAATTTAATAATTGAAAGATACTCTTCCTCTTTTATAACTCCAGTTTCATATGCTTTTTTCAATGGAATTAATTTACCATCTTTAATTAGCACTCTTTCGCCAAATCCATATTTTAAAGATTCAAATTCTTCTCCAATTGAATTAGTTGAATCAGATTTTAATTTATAATCAGTTTCAAAGTTAAAGATATGATAACCATAATGCTCTCCAATATATTTCGTTAAATAGATATTGTTAATATCAGGTTCAGTTGTAAGATCATCTTTAATACTTAGTAAAAAATTATAAACAGGATCCAAAAGTATATTAATTATTTCTCTATTAATTTTTGCACTATTTGTTTCTAAAGAAAATATATTATATAAATCTTCATCATAAAGTATGACTCTTTCATAAGCTTCAGTCAAAGATAGAACTTCTTCTTTATTTATCACTCGAATAGTCATTTCAGGATATCCGTAAGTAAACATAAAAGGACCTACTTTCTCTGTAATTGCAACAGAAAAGGGAGACATAATATCAAAGTTTACAACATTATAATCGTTATATTTACCAAAATAAGACAATAAATTATATCTTTGATATGAATCAGGATAGTTTAACTCTAAACTATTAAATATATTTTTATAATCATCTTCAGTAAATGTTTCTAAGTCCATTGAGTGAATTCCAAACAACAAACATACATCATCAAGATTAATTATATTTTCCTCATAAGCTGTTTTAATAGTATATAACGTTTCATCAAATATCAAATATAAAGATTGTTTACTACTATAATAAAATCTCATTTTTTCAATACTTTCATAGTAAATATCATATGGATATACATTTGATTTATTTATTACTATCTCATTATTCATTGATGCTACATATACGTCATCAATTTTCCCATAATAACTCAATATGTTAATTTTGTTTAAATCAGCATTTTCAACTCTGTCCTTGATAGAATTAGCATACGCATTTTTAAACATAATTGATAATTCATCAGTCAAATTCAAATCATCTTTATTCAAGGTGCTTTCTTTACAAGCAACAAGCGAAATACACAAAATAAATAAATACAAAAGCATAAACATTTTTTTCATACAGCAAAACTCCTTCCATAAAAAATTTATATTCATATTCAAATTATATTATTTAATATATGTCAAATC
>CAZHQU010000264.1:0-2900 GCA_964534245.1 uncultured Coprobacillus sp. | reverse complement strand
GGATATGTACCACAAGATGGATTAATATTTGGATTGTTACATTCATATTTTGTTTTACCTGTACCAATATTTGGACTTCTTAACATTCTTCCATACACCAAATAATCTTTACCAAATCCACATCTAACATTTCCTAATGTATTTACATAATCAATCATATCTACATTAATAATACTAGATGCAGGAAGTTTATTTTCTGGATAAAATTCGAAGTTGAATTCTGTAATTCCACCATTTAATGTTGTATATGCAGCAGTGTGATAGAAACCACCAGATAATTGTTCATCTGGAACCAAATATCCATCCATTCTAAGTGCACCATATTCATGGTAAACATAGTCAAATAATGGGATTTTTGTAGCAATACCTTCTTCTACATAATATCTTATAGCACCATCTTCCATCCAACCTAGAATATCACCGTTTGATCTAGCTTGATAGTAATCTATATATGGCAATACTTGTTCAGTAATCATTTCTACACCTACACTATTGATGCCTGCAGCAACAGATTGGTCAACAGCATTTTGTAATTGTTTGTTAAAATATTTTAATACATTTACTCTTGAACCGTGTGAATGAGTTTCATCAAAACATTGAATCGGATGAACAGCTGTAAATGCAACGTCAAAATAGAATCCATCAACATCATATGTTTCTAAATAACCTTCATCTACTTGCATTCTGTAATTTAACCAATCATCATTTGCAGCACATTGATAGTACCATGTAGCACCATTAAGGTTATAAATCATATCACGACCTTCTGAGTTCATCATTTTATTAGAGAAATACTCTTGAGAAGGGGAGATACTATGAAATTCAAAACATACAAACTCATGACCATACTCTCTAACTAAATCATAATATCTCTTATTATTGTGAATAGATACATTAAATATGCTCTTATCTATACGTGAAGCAATTTGGTCATAAATACTAATCATATCTACCCAAGCTGTATCGTTAGCACGATAACCAAAAATTACAAGGCTAGTGTTTTCATATAAAACCTTGTCATAATTATTACGTTCAGTTAATTTTCCTCTGACTGTCCATGGTTGTTCTTCTGCCCAATCACGATATTTATCAGCAGCTTCATACCAATTACCTTCAGTCATATTAGAAATAACAAAATCGTAGTCGAATTTTGTATTACCATCTTTAATATCATCTAAGTAATGATAAACACTTAATTTCAATGTATCGCCCATACCTAAGAATGATAAACTTTTGATAGTATCACCAGAATCTTTTGTTTGCCAGTAAAATCCACCTAATCCTGCTGAATAATATGTAGCAAATTGCATTGTGTAATACCATCCTGAAGGGTATAAACTTAAGTTTTTACCTAATCCCATACCACCTTCACCATTAAATGCGTCTACAGGATTATTAAATAAATAACCAGTTGCATATGGACATGCAAAATAATCTGTATTCTTATCTTGTAAAGTTGTAATACCATCCAAAATAGGATATTCAACATCTAAAACGGTATCATCGTGTTGATTACCTAGTAACTCAACATTAAAAATCACTTCATCACTATTCTTATTTAATGTAATATGTGTTTTGACTGTAACTGGATCAAAATAATAAATAAACATTATTTTTTTTGTCATCGCATTATTTTCTACAACTTCAAATGAATAACTTGAATATTCTTGATATCCACCGTTTTGTTTATTAATACGGACAGGAATGCCAGTTGTCATATTCTTTACTAAGTAAAGATGACTTTCTTTGTTGGCATATTCACGTATTGAACCATCTTGATTTAAAATGATACGAACTTTTTCATTTTCTAATGTAACACCATCGTTTTGTGACAAAGTTAAAACATCACTACCAGTAATTGTATATTTTGATTTCACTTTTAAATCCTCATCATTAAAGTAATCATTATTACTACAACCAAATAATGCAATAATTGTAAAAAGTAAAGCAACAATTAACATTTTATTTTTCATTATTCTTCCTCCTTTTTACATTTTTTTCTTAATCCTACTACACCTAATGTTAGTAGTATTAAACCAACCAATGATAATGTAACTGCACCAGAACAGCCATTATCTTTACCATGATTTTGATTTTTAATTTCACCATTAACTACAACTTCAAATGTAGTTTCATAAGTTTTGTCTAAAATTTGAGCTTTCACAGTCACTTCTGTTCTTCCCGGAGTTCTACCAACAACAAACCCTTTAGAATCACAAGCAACCTTATAATCACTAAAAATAAATCTTAAGTCTGAAGTTAAAAGTTCTTTTGTACCATCAGCATAATGAGCGTAAACCATAACCTTATATAAATCATCAACTTCAATACTTTCTTCTGCAATTGTAGCAGTGATTTTTTCAGGATATTTTGCCTTTGTTAGACTTGCATCATCTATTTGCATACCTAACCCTAACTTTTCATCACCTTTAACCTTAATATAAATAACATATTCACCGGATTCTAAAACATCAAATACCATACTTAGCTTACCGTATTCGTTATTGCCATATGAAGTATCAAATGAAGCTTCAATTGCTTCGCTTATTCTATTACCATTTCCATCTAATTTTTGAACGCCTAAAGTAACAACTCCGCCTACGCCATTCAGTACAACATTGCCAGGACCAGTTGCATAGAAACGATTAATATATGTAACAAATGAATATTTACCAGTTTCTAAAGTAACATTTTGAGTAACTTTCACATCTGAATCAGGTTTTACATTGTTATCCCAATAAACTGGAGCCATTAACCAAATATTTCCATATCCTGTTTTAGCAAAACCATTTGTTTTAAAATTATCAAAACCACCACCAGCTGTACCACTCATAGTCCAACCATAACCTTCAGCTTCAAAGCTTGGATTAATTAAATAGTTATCTGTCTCCAAAGTTACA
>CAZHQU010000263.1:0-2916 GCA_964534245.1 uncultured Coprobacillus sp. | reverse complement strand
AAATCTTAGAAGAAAAGAAATTATATTTGTTAAATTTTAAAGTGATTAATACTAATAAAAACATATTTAAGAAGAAAGATTTAAATGATTTTATATATCTATGCACTCAAATAACAATAATGTTAGATGCTGGAATTGAATTTGATAAAGCTATATACATAATAAAAGATATAGTAAGAAAAAAGTATTTAAAAGATATATTAGATAGAATATATTTAGATATAAAAAATGGATCAAGTATTTCAGATTCCTTCAGTAAATATAATTTATTTCCTAATTTATTTATTAATATGTTAAAAATAGGAGAGGCGACAGGTAAAATTGAATATGTATTTAGAAATATGAAAGAGTTTTATGAAAAAACAATGGATAATAAATCAAGGATAAAATCAATATTAACATATCCTTTATTTTTATTAATAATGGGGTTTGGAGTATTAATTCTTTTAATATATAAAATCATACCAATATTTCAAACAATTTTTGAAAGTTTTAATTGTGAAGTGCCTTTAATCACAAAAGTAATGATTAACATGTCAAGCCATATATCTAAATATGGATATATATATTTTTTAACAATCCTAATAATAGGTTTTAGTATAAACATATTTCGAAAAACCAAAAAAGGAAAAACCATAATAGATTATTTGAAAACAAAAATAACGATTGTTAATAAATTGTATTTATATTTCAATACTTATATCTTTTCGCATTGCTTAAGTTTGTTAATAACAAGTGGTAGTAATTTAGTAGATGGGTTAACAATAACAAACAAAGTAGTAGGTAATAATTATTTGGAAACAAAGCTAAATGATGTTGAAACTGATGTAAGAAGTGGAATGAAATTTTGTAACTCACTATCAAAAATAAATTATTTTAGTTATGAGTTTATTGAGATGATATCAATTGGTGAAGCAAGTGGGAAAGTAGTAGATATATTAAAAATAATGAGCAATTATTATGATAATATATACACTCAGGAAATAAATAAAATAACCAAGATAATTGAACCAGTTATGATTTTAATAATAGGAGGACTTTTAATGTTTATGTTACTGGGATTATTTATGCCAATACTAGGAATAATGGATTCTGTAAGTTCAAGAATATAAGATTTAGGAAGTGATTTAAATAGAGATTGTTATAAACAAAAATAATTATGATGAAAGTTATGAAAAGATGATTGCTTTAAAGCTAGGATATGAATATTTAAATATAGATTATCTTGGTTATGAAGAAGAGGTAGTAAAGAAAGTATCTAGTGATTTTATTAAACAAAATAAAATAATGCCAATATATGAAAAAGAATCAAAATATATAGTGGCTTGTGGGGACGTATTTAATGTCAAAGCAATAAATGATATTAAAGCTTTACTAGACAAAAAAATAGAGATTGTAAGTACTTCTAATGAAAAAATTCAAAGGATAAATAACATTGTTCATAATCAAATAAAAGATATAAATTATTTAGAGGTAGATAATATCCAAGATAAAAAAGAAGAAATAGACGTACTGAATACTCCAGTTGTAAAACTTGTTGAGGGAATATTTTCTGAAGGAGTAGCAAAAGGAGCAAGTGATATTCACATTGAACCTTTTGAGAAAAAGATCAAAGTTAGATATCGAATTGATGGAATGTTAATAAATGGAATTGATATAAATTTAAGCTTATATCAATCACTTTCAGCACGAATTAAAGTTCTTGGGGGAATGAACATTTCAGAGAGAAGAAAACCACAAGACGGAAGAATCAAAAGAATAATCAATGACCAAGAATATGATTTTAGAGTTTCAACTCTCCCTACAATTTATGGAGAAAAAATAGTAATTAGAATATTTGATAAATCAGATGAGGGATATACGATTGATGAATTAGGATTTAAAGAAAATAATTTAATTGATATTAAAGAGTTGATAAATAAACCATATGGAATTTTATTAGTAACAGGCCCCACTGGCTGTGGGAAGAGTACAACACTATATAGTTTTATCAAAGAACTAAATAAAGATGGGGTAAATATTATTACAGTAGAAGACCCCGTTGAATATACAATAGAGGGAGTAAATCAGGTTCAAGTGAATACAAAAACAGATTACACATTTGCAAGTGTTTTAAGAAGTGTTTTAAGACAAGACCCTAACATAATTATGATTGGAGAAATTAGAGATGAAGAAACTGCAAAACTAGCAATGAGACTTGCAATAACTGGTCATTTGGTTTTATCAACACTTCATACAAATGATTCTGTTGGAGCAATCACTAGGTTAGAAGATTTAGGAGTTGAATCATTTTTTATAGGTGAAGCATTGAATGGAGTTATTGCTCAGAGATTAGTTAGAAAATTATGTAACGAATGTAAAGAAGCATATGAACCAGATGAAGAAGAAAAGAAAATGTTAAATCTAGATATATGTGAAAATAACTTAACTATATACAAAGCTAAGGGGTGTAGAGCATGTGATTATACAGGCTATAACGGAAGAGTAAATGTTCATGAAGTTTTCATGGTAACAAAGGATATCCGTGATATGATTTATAAAGGGCATAGCCAAGATAGAATAAAAACAAAATCAATTAAAAATGGAATGAAAACATTAGTTGAATGTTGTAAGAAAAAGGTAACTCAAGGTGAAACTAGTATAGACGAACTATTAAAACTAATGAATGAGTAAAGTTATTAATAATAAGCACATAGATAAGTTCATAAATAGGTATTAACAGGTATTAATATAATCATAGTATTAACAGGTATTAATAAATGATTTGACTTTTATGGTAAAATATAGTATAATATACAAGGTAAATGTGTTGAAAAGGACAGTAGTATATTATCAAAAAGTCGAAGCGAATTAGGGATGGTGTGAGCCTAACACGAAGTAGAAATATATGAATATCACCTTGGAGCAGCAATTTGA
>CAZHQU010000262.1:0-2917 GCA_964534245.1 uncultured Coprobacillus sp. | reverse complement strand
TTTTTTACTGTAATTTCATAATCACCACTATTTATTAAATAATAATTTTTAATTTCTGATAAATACATAGTAACTTTTTCTATTCCATTATCAATAGTAATAGTAGTTTGTGAATCGTTTTTATCAATCGCTGAATTAATTAAAAATGTATTGACTGATATATTGCAGTCTTTACCTTGTTTCATTATTCCATTATAAACTTTGTCATCAATTGACCATTATAATATGCATAATAGACATTTTCACCATACCAATTTTGTTCATGTATTTCATATCTTCCGCTTTCGGTAAGTATTGTAGATAGATTTACTCCATATGGTACATCTATTTTATCTCCGTTTTCATTGATTAAATAGACTGAACTACTCTCATATTTTGCTAGTTGATAGAACTCAAAGTTATTAAGTATTACATCTTCAACAAGTAAATCTTTTCGTATTTCTTCAGAACAAATTACATATTCATCATATACAATTGATATTCTTTCTGTTTCTGAAATAACTTGTTCATGAGATTTAGTTTTAAGTTCTAAGTGATTTATATATTCAATATTAACGTTTTTTTTGACATTATCATATAAAACTTTATATAAATCTAATTTTTTATAATAATTTTTACCTAAATAATTATAAATTATTTCTAATCCATCATTTATAATTCTAACTTTTTCAAGTTCTATTTTTTCAGCTAAATCTAAAGCTTCATAGTAATATCCATCATATGGAAAAACATAGATATATGATCCACCGGAATTTGTTGGGTATTTTACGGTATAAACTTTGCAACTATATGATGAAGATCTATAGTCTTTTTTAAGTAATTCTTCATTTACAAATGGTTTATTACCTTCATCACATATTTCAAATGTAAATACATATTCAATAAATTGTCCAGTTTTTTCTAAACTACCCATATAAATATCAGCAACATAAGTTCCAGTTTCAACAAATTTACCTTGAAATCCATTTTGTGAATAATCAAATTCCAAGATTTTTTCTAGTTCATTGTTTTCATCCAGTTTAAAAATATCTGCTTTAACACTTGGCATTAATTCACTTCCAAGGGTTTTGAATTCACTACCCACCATATATTGTGGGAGAGAGGAATCCGTATTATAGATTCGCATCTCTTCACTAATGAATGATTCCCCAAATAGATGTGAATATCCATTGTCATCACCCAAATCAAAAATATATAATGTTGTCTTCTTCTTTGTTCCAAAACTAGTCTCAACTTCAAAGTCATATCTACCGTGTTTTGTGAAAACTGTTTTATCTTCGACATCTTTATATTTTCCAAAATTATAAGAGCATTTTACACTTATCGTTTCGTTATTAAATATATTAACTCCAATAGTTGAAAATGAAGCCGAACCATCAGTCATAACAGAACCAAGTTCAATCATAACTTCTAAACCAGTTTCTAAATCTCTATCATTAGATATTTCTTCGCGATTTTCTAACAAATATATTGTACTTTCTTGGATACATGTATAATAATTATATAAAACCGTTGTCTCTTTCCACCAAAGCATACCAGTAGATTCTCTAAAGTATTCTTCACTAAAACAAACAACATAATATATTTTATAGATACATCCGTTTATATAATCAATAGGGTTTGCTGTATATGTGAGCAATGAATCACCATTATATGGTATTTCATTATCTAAAACATAATCTTTTTCATTATTAGTACTTTTGAATATTAAAAGTTTACCAGTACCAATTGAATCTGATAATTGATTTTTATAAAATTCGTTTTCATCAAAATAGTGTATAGACATTAGTTCATCATCAAAAACATTATCAAATTCAGTCTTAAAACTTATAGTAATATCAGAAGCACCTTCATGCAAATAAGTTTCATAACCATTCCAATTAGTTTTATTGAGCTGACCATTTATTTCAAATAATCCTAATCTGTTACAATTACTAAATAAAGAATCGACTTTTGTTTTATCATCTTCAACAATCTGACCGTTACCATTTTGTTTGTATAAATTATACGATAACTCATAAGTTTTATTACTATATGCCCCCGCATAGAATCCAATTTCTACATTATCAGTTGCAAGATACGCATAGCTAATTTGCTTTAACTTATATTCTTCTTTTGTATCTTTGGTCCAATCAAAAAATAAGAAACTCTTTTCCTCTATGGATATTACTTCTTCAAAAGTAATTACTGATGTAAATTTGTAAAGAACACCCTTATTAATATCATCTCCTTCAGGATAAAATTTAATAGTATTGTCTTTAACGTTAGTGTATGATAGATTGAAATATTCCCATGTTTGGCCTAAATCATAACTTCTTTCAATCAGAAAACCTCCATATCCAATATGACCTATTTTATTTCCTGATACTTCACCATAGTTTTCATAAATCATCTCATATTTGTCATCATTAGTAAATGTCTGATCATAAGTAAAAAATACTTTATTTCCAGTTATCGCAAAGGCTTGATATCCATTGACAGTTTTTTGGTTTATTTCTCCATATATTTTTATATTACCAATTTGAATATTTTCATTACATACTTCCAATGTATCAAATGTTTTATGATTACCTTTAAAAACATCATATCTCAAGTCGTAATAATTTTCGTCAGAAATTTCTTCAGTAGTATGCCCAAAGACAATTTCCATTGGTTCATCTTCAGCACATGAAATAAATGTTACTATTAATATTAATAGTAAGAACAAAAATTTAAATTTATCTTTACAAATCATATTATATATTTAATTCCTCAAAAATTTTAATTGCGTCTTCTATATTGTTTAATTTTCCTGATCTTAAACTTTGCTTATCGATAGATAAATAATCTAAACTACCTTCCTCACCTTCAGTAAAACATATTTTCATTCTTACAAATTTAATATTATTTTTATAAATTAACATCATTTTAGGAACAT
>CAZHQU010000261.1:0-2974 GCA_964534245.1 uncultured Coprobacillus sp. | reverse complement strand
TAATCAGGGCATGGTGAAATTCCAGACCGGTGGTATAGTCCACGAGTTTATACAAATAAACAGAATTGGTGAAACTCCAATACCGATAGTAAAGTCTAGATGAAAGAGTATATTAAAGGAGAAAATCATGAATAAAAAGACAAAAAGAATAGTACAAATCGGAGTGTTTTCTGCTCTATCAGTAATACTATATTACATAAGATTTCCATTACCAATATTCCCAAGTTTCTTACAAGTACAATTTTCCAATTTACCAATAATAATTTGTGCATTAAGTATGGGAACAAAAACAGGAATGTTAATCCTATTAATAAAAACCCTAATAGGAGCAATGTTTTCATTTGGAGAATCATATGCTGTAGGTGAACTAATGGACTTTGTGATAGGAGCAGCAGTAGTACTGTCAACATCACTTATATATAATCATAACAAAACGCGAAAGGGCGGAATAATAGCATTAATCGTTGGTATAGTAGTATGGATAGTAACGGCAGTACTAATGAACTATTTTGTGGCAATCAGATTATATATAATAGTATTCTTCAAAAATGATATAAACTCATTTATAAGTGCATGTTCAATAATACCAGGAATAAATGAAAGTAATTATTTAATTAAATACTGTTTATATGCAGCTCTTCCGTTTAATGCATTACTATCCTTTACAGTATGCTTTATAACATTTATCGTATATAAACGTGTATCAATAATATTGAAAGATGAAGAACATAAAGATACAAATCTATAAAGTAATATATAGACAAATATACAGTAAGTACCTAAAAGTACTTACTTTTTTGTAAAAAAAACTTGACAAAGAAGTTCGGTGGGGGGGGGTTATAATATAGATAGATTGGAGGAAGAGAATAGAATATGGAAGAACTAAGAATAATGATAAGCAAATATAATAATTTAATAGCTTATAAAGAAAATTTAATGACAAAATCATTATTTATAATGAAATGCGCAAAAATTGCGACAGTAATGATATTTACAATTCCAATAGCAATGGTATTATTTATAGTATCTTGTATATATATTGGTAAAGTATCGAAATGTAATAAGAAAGCAAAAGAATTAGGTGGAGAAATATTATATGAACTAATTGTTAATAAAGGAGAAAATGACCTAATTGAAATAGATGAGAAATACTCTATTGACAATAATTTTGTATGCGAATTAGATCATTTATTAGTTAATCATCCAGAACTTAATAAATATCAATATGATTCAACAAGAACAAAAATAATACTAAAATAAATTTAAATACTATATAACAAATACTAGGGAATATATTTTATGAAAGAATTAATTAAAAGAACACTAAATGAATTGAATAATATATCTATATATGAGGATTCTACTATTTTAGAAATTCTAGCAATGATGTGTGATGAAGAAAGTGATAATAAAAATTTATTTTATAGTGCAGCATTATATCTTTACGCATATATAAATGGTTCAAAATTAGGTGAATATAAATTAAGAGAATTTGGGTGTTGCCCTGAATACTTACGTGAAATAATATTACTTATTAATGATCCACTATTTGATGAACAGAAAATAATTGACTTAATTAATGATAACTTTTTAACAAGTTGGGATAATTTAAGAACTTTGATTACTAATTCTATTTTGCTTGTGGTAGTTTTAAGAAATATAGGTCTATTATTGTTAGATAATTATTTTGTTGGATTAGAATATGAATTAGGAATTTTACTTTTATTAAGCGCATCGAATTCTTCTGTTGAAGATGATATAGCATCTTTCCATATTGGTAATTTTTATTTTGAAGCACAAGATTATGAATTAAGTTATAAATATTATAAAAAATCTTCAGAAAAAGGTAATGCAGAAGCAATATATGCTTTATCAGCATTTTATCACTTCGGTATAGGTGGAATTAATAAGAATCAAGAAAAAGCGTTAGACTTGTTGTATAAAGCAGCAGAATTAGGATCAGAAAGAGCGCTTAATAGAATAAATACAATTAAATAAAATATAAAAACAGTTAAAATAGAAAGGAAAGTAATTATGTATATTTTAATAACAAAAAATTCATTTGATGGTACTAAAAGATACGAATACGAAACATTTGATGAAGCATTGGGAGCTTATGAACAAACGAGGAGTTTATTGATGAAAATTTTCTTTGGAGTAACATATGAATTATCACTATATAAGGATTCAGAAAATCAAAATAATTTAATAAAGAGATGTATAATCACTAAATAGCGTTTGTGGTTATAATATGAATATTAATAACAATAATTTAGAAGAAAAATTAGAAAGATTATTAAGGCATTTTTTATGTTGTAAAACAGATTATTTAAATAGTTTTTCAGGTTTATTTATAAAAATAAAACCGTATGAGAATTCAATTAATTTAATAATTATATTTTTAATAAATGAATGTAATTATGAGTATATTATTGATATTGCTGAATTTTTAAATAAAATAGAAGCTTTTTATTATGGGAAATATGGAACACATACTATATGGATAGAAAGAAATACTAAAAGACAATTACAAAAATTAATTAAGAGTAAACAATTAATTGATTTAAAAATATCTAATAATAAAATTTTAAAAATTTAAAATAAAAAGTAAGTACCTCAAAAGTACTTACTTTATTTTTTACATATCATATTATGTAATTAACCCAAAATAAATGTTTGTTTAACTGTTCCTCTTAATGAATCAGTAACATAAACGAATTGAGAACGAGTTAACTTCTTACCATTCATAGTGTATTTCACAACACTTGGTTCTGTATCATCATAGTTTTTATATTCAATTTGAAGTTCTTTAGATCCATCTTCATTTTCAATGATTTCATATGTACCAGATTTAACAACTTCTTTAGAATCTTTTTCGTCTAATTTGTATTTTAAAGTAACAGTTTCACCATCTTCACTTAAAATAAATTTATAATATTCATAATCTTCTCATAAATCTTCAACTAAGTCAGTC
>CAZHQU010000260.1:0-2981 GCA_964534245.1 uncultured Coprobacillus sp. | reverse complement strand
TCTATTAGAATTTTTGTGTCACTTATTTCTTTCAGAAAGTCATATGAAATTACTCTAACCATTTTCTTATTCATTATAATTTTATGATAATCAAACATATAATCACCACTTAATTATATGATTTTAGTTTAATAATTATAAATAAAAAAAATAAAAGTTGGGTTTTATCCCAACAAATTATTCATAGATTCTTATTAGATATCAAATTTTCTAGAAGATATATTTTTAGTAGTTATTGCGACGATATTGATTTTTCTTAGCAGCTCTTTTCTTCATCTTTTTGATATCACTTGGTTTTAAGAAATGTTCTCTTTTACGAGCCTCTTGAAGGGTTCCACTTCTTGATACATCTCTCTTGAAACGTTTAAGAGTATCTTCGATTGATTCATTTTCTCTAACGATTGTTTTTGGCATCTTCTGTCCCTCCCTTCGGTCTCAAAGTACATACATATTATATCACTTGTTGTATAAAAAAGCAAGAAGTTTTTTTCTAATTTTAAATATTTTTGTCTTTTTTATCAAATAAAGTAATTAAAAGTAATTTTTTGCATCTTCATATA
Source organism: uncultured Coprobacillus sp. (assembly GCA_964534245.1). Classification (GTDB taxonomy): domain Bacteria; phylum Bacillota_I; class Bacilli_A; order ML615J-28; family CAG-698; genus CAG-698. Next base: position 2,421 of record CAZHQU010000260.1, on the reverse strand, counting down.
ATGATATAGCTAAATTAAGATATTTATTAGCAACTTGATCAAATGGTATCTTTAATGATTCAGATAAACCATTTAAATGTTTAAATAAAGCTACATTATACCATTGTAAGCATTGGAATGTTCTCCATAAATAAAGTCTTTTTAAATGATCATTAGTTACTTCATCATAATATGCATATAATAAATTTAAAGCATCGTTAAACTCTATATTACCAAAACATGCAATATCATACATTAAATCATTCATACCAATGAATTCAAAGTCAACAACTAATAATCCATTAACAGAATCAATAAAGTTAGATGGTTGAGAATCATTATGGCATAAACATAATGGAATGCTTTCTAAATAATCTTTATGAGTTAAAAATTCAGCTAAAAATTCATTATATTTATTATCTATAACAGATTTATCTAAATAACTATTATATTTACTTAATCTTTCAAATGGCGAATAAGTAATGTTTGTTGTGATATTACTATTATGATATTTTTTCATTAATTCAGCTACTTCTTTATATTTTCTGTTCTCAACTTCATTTAATGATTTGCCTTCAACATACTTAGCAATCTTTTCACCTGTTTTTAAATTAAAATATATAGTTTCATTAGTTAACCCTAAAGAACTAAAGATTTCAATACCAGTTTTTTCTTCTTCACGAGATACAAAGTAAGTATCAAATTCACCTGGAATTCGCACAGTATACTTTTCTTCACCCTTAACTACATAAGTATAGTTGCTCATTCCCCCTAATAATCTAAAATCAATTTCTACATCTTTTGCAATTGATCTCTTTACAACATCAATAATCTTAGTTTCCATACTTTTTATCTACAGCCTCCTTGAACATACGAATTGCTCTACCTCTATGTGAAACACTTGCTTTTTCTTCTTCAGTAGCAATTCCAAATGGTTTATTTAAATCATTAGATAAAAACATACAGTCATATCCAAAACCATTTTCTCCAAATTCTTCATGTGTAATTTCTCCATATGTATTGCCAATAAATGAATGACCTACACCCTCTTCATCAATAAAAGCAATAGCACAAGAGAAATAAGCACTTCTGTCAGTAACTCCTTCTAATTCTTTAAATAGTTTTACTCTATTAGCTTCATCAGATGAGTTAGCATCAACAATACCTAAATTAGCATAACGAGCGGAATATACTCCCGGCATGCCATTTAAAGCATTCACAACAATTCCACTATCATCAGCAATTGTTGGTAATTTATATTTTTCGTAAAAGTGTCTAGCTTTAATATGAGCATTTTCAATAAATGTTGTACCAGTTTCTTCTGGATCATCAGCATCATTATAATCTTTTGGTGTCACTATTTCCCAGTCAGGTAACATTTCTTTAATTTCATGAATTTTATGTTTATTGTTTGTTGCAAGGAAAAGTTTCATTTCCATCACCTCTATATCTAAAATTTACATTATAGAATTATACAACTTTTGACTAAAAAAATCAATAGATATAATTTTACAAAAAAACTAAAAAATAGGCAAATAAATACCTATAATATTAATCTTTTATCGTATATAATGGATTAAAACCAAAGCCGTATCCTTCATATATCCTGTTACCTTTTATCGTATATAATGGAGTAATACTAAAACCATACCCTTCATATATCTTGTTACCTTTTATCGTATATAATGGAGTAATACTAAAACCGTACCCTTCATATATCCTGTTATCTTTTATTGTATATAATGGAATTATACTAAAACCGTATCCTTCATATATTCTGTTATCTTTTATTGTATATAATGGTGTAAAACTAAAGCCATATCCTTCGTATATTCTCATAAATTATTCCTATGTATCCTAATAAATTATTACATTATAAATTTTGATTATTAATATAGAATTTACTCTTTCCAGCAGATAGTTCAATTTCTTCAATCCCAAAATATGAAAAGGTATTGATAAAGCATGTTAGTAATCGATTGATATTTACCTCTTCTGATAGAGTTTCTAGCTTTATGATTAACGTATTATTTGATACACTTAATTCTAAACAATTTGTATATGAAACCAAGGGGCTATAGTAACCAACCTCAATACTATTCATTTTTTCATTGTAAAGTTTAAAAACCTCAGAATATGTAAGTTCATCAATTTGTGTTTTAATACAGGTTATTTCGTTATTCTCATCTAAAACATATAAATCTAATGTTTTTGTATCAAAGTCATCTACATAAATCACGTCATAATTAGTATTATCTTCATAGTAAATTACAAAAATTAATATACCAACACTAAAAAGCATTATTAAAGTTAAATATAAAGTCTTAATATCTTTCATAATACATTATATTTAATAAACTATATTCTTATTCTTAATATTAAAACTTCTTAATTTTTCGATCTTAGTTTATTAATTAACTCTTTCGAACATGTAAATGTAAT
>CAZHQU010000259.1:0-2987 GCA_964534245.1 uncultured Coprobacillus sp. | reverse complement strand
AAGCAATCTATCTTTAATATTGTCTACATAATATATTATTATTCAGAATAATCTTTATATTCTTCTATTAATTGTTTAATTGCTTCTTGTCTAACTGGGTCTTGAGCCTTAGCTTTAACTTCTTTTTCTAATTCTTTATTTAAGTATAAAACAGGGCTATCACCAGATCTAATTAAATGTTCGCAATTATCTTTTTCAATATCATACCAACCTTCAACAGTCATAACATATGAAAGTCCACCTTTTTCTAATAAAGAATTTAACTCATCAGATTTTCTTTGAGCTTCATCTTTTAAAGCTTGTAATTCTTTTTTACTAGCATTGATTAAATATGCAAATTCACAAATAGATAAGAATAATACAACACCAATGACTAATAAAATAATAAAAATATTTTGAGTAAATGCGAATAAGGCGCCAAATGTTAATGCTTGTAAATTCTTTTCAACATTAATTTTATGTCTATAGTTTTTATAAATTTTAATCATGAAATATAATACAAAGAATAAAACAATATCAACAATAATAAATATTATAGAAATTAACTTGAAATCACTTCCAGTTTCACCATCATTTGCGAAAACACCTAAAGAAGAAAATAAACCAAGTAATAATAATGCAAATGATAAAATACCATATTTAATATTTCTAAATTTGTTAAGTTTGTTTTTCATAATTTTAATCTCCTCAATCATACATAATCATATTATACCATAAAATTACTAAAGGCACAATAAATATTTTATTAATTATTCAAATATTTTCTATATCTTATTTATTTTTGTGTGTTTACCAGACTTTATTTTCTAATATCATCTAAACTATTTTGCATAGTAGTTTTTATTTTATCGCTAATTTCACTCGTAGATAAATCTTTATAATCATCATATGTAAGCACGTCGCATACTTTAATTGATACTTTTGTCTTTTTATAAGGATAATTGTTCTTAATCATATAACAATTGTCAACACACATAACAGCAATATCAACCTTAGACTTTAATGCCATTCTTAATGAAGCATCATGAAATTCCCCTAAATTAGGTCCTTTACTTCTTGTACCTTCAATAAATAAACCTACATTTTTTCCATCTTTTAAATCTGCTATACATTCAAGAATTAGTTTTAATCCTTCGCGATTATTCTCTCTATCTAAATAGTAATAACCAGCTTCTTGTAACCATCTTCCAACAATCGGAATTTTACGAATTTGTTTTTTCATTATGTAATATATGTCAGCTCTTTTAAAAGAAGATACAATTAAAACAGGATCCATTAATGACTGATGATTACATACAAGCAAGAAATTATTATCTTTAGGAAGTTTCTCTTTATCAATTAAATTAACTTTAACTCTAAAAATATATTTTAGAAAATCGGTAGCTAAATATGTATATACTTTAAAAATCTTACAAGGTTTCTTTTTAGTTACATTTCCATCCTTATCAACTTTAACAGTTCTACAAATAAATGTAATTAGATAAGCACTTAATAGAAAAATTAAAATATAAACAATGTAAGCACAAATAAATACTAAGACTAATAAAGCACTTTGAAACCAAAACAAATATGATAGTAAAGTTGCTATAGCACTAACTAAAACACCTAATAATATTAATATCATAATTATTTCCTCTCTATATTTTGATTTCTTTATTAATCTTTATATCATTATTAGAATTCTTATTAGATTTATATTCATTTGTCAATTCGTAAATAGCAAATTCTAACTCATTTGAAACTACTGATTTAATTTTGTTATATTTTTCGTAAGGAATAGGTGGAAAATATACATCACCATCGTACTCTTTATTAATATGAGTAATATATAATCTATCAGCATACTCTAGTGCATATTCATAGATTTGTTTTCCGCCGATAATAAATACTTCTTCTGTTTGATTTATTAAATAATCTTTAATATCATTAATAACAGTAACACCTTCAAGTTTTAAGTCTTTGTTTCGCGTAACAACAACATTATTTCTATTAGGTAATGGTTTACCTAATCGATTATAGATTGAATAGAATGTTTTTGAACCCATTACTACTGTTTTATTCATTGTTATTTCTTTGAAGTATTTTAAATCTTCAGGAAAGTACCAAGGTAAATCATTTCCTTTTCCTATTAAATTATTTTTATCAATCGCAAAGATTAGTGAAATCATACAGACACTTTCCCTTTAATTGCTGGATGTGGATCATAATCCACTAATTCAAAGTCTTCATATTTAAAGTCTTCAATATTTTTGGCATCACCATGAATAATCATCTTTGGTAAAGGCTTTGGTTCACGTGATAATTGTAAGTTAATTTGATCAATATGATCTAAGTAAATATGGCAATCACCAAATGTATGAACAAATTCACCTGGTTCTAAGCCACAAATCTTAGCTACCATCATAGTTAATAATGAATATGATGCTATATTAAATGGTACACCTAAAAATGCATCTGCACTTCTTTGATATAATTGACAAGAAAGTTTACCATTTCTTACATAGAATTGATATGCCATATGACATGGTGGTAGTGCCATTCTATCTACATATGCAGCATGCCAACTATTAACGATTAATCTACGTGAGTTAGGGTTAGTTTTAATTTCATTAATAACCCAACTTAGTTGGTCGAATTCAGTATCTTTACCTTCAAAATGTCTCCATTCATAACCATATACAGGACCTAATTCACCCCATTTTTGAGCAAAACTATCATCAGTTTTAATCTTTTCAATAAACTCTTCCATAGTTTCACCTTTAAATTCAGATGATTCTGTATATTTTTTATATGGCCAATCATTCCATATTTTTACATTATTATCAACTAAATACTTAATATTAGTTTCACCTTTAATAAACCATAATAATTCATGAATAATTCCTTTTAAAAACACCTTTTTAGTTGTTAATAAAGGAAAACCTTTAGATAAATCAAATCTCATTTGATAACCAAATGTAGAGATTGTGCCAGTCCCTGTACGATCT
>CAZHQU010000258.1:0-2988 GCA_964534245.1 uncultured Coprobacillus sp. | reverse complement strand
CGCATGTTCACAACAAGGATCCTACGAAATCTTTGCAAAAAACAAAAATGGAGTGGATCAAGTCTATGTTGGTAAGGGACCCATATCTCGAATGAAGACATCAATTAGAAGACTGAAAAAACAGGGATATACTATTACAGATAATCCTCAATGGACTCCTGCTGCTAATTCAGATATTGCGTTTGTTGACGAATATATTAAGATGTCAAAATATGACTTTGATTTTTATCAAAAGAATTATTGACAGGGACGATTTATTGTCATAATTAAACTTTTAAATTTTAATTATCACAAGTAATTTTGTCAGACCCAAAAATATATGCATAATTCAAGTTGTTTTGCGTGGGCAAAAGAAAGCTCTCGACTTGAAAATAAGTCGAGAGCTTTACAAATACTTGGTTTAAATCCCTTGTATGGACTCGGTAAATAGGCAATCTTAAATTTTTTATTTAGTTTTCTTTTTATAATATAATATTCGCATAACATTAAGTATAGCTAGTAAACATGTACCTACATCAGCAAAAATAGCAATGATCATTCCATAACTTTCTAAAATGCCTAAAACACCAATGATCATTGTAATTATTTTAATTGCCAAACACATTATTATGTTTTGAGTAACAATTCGTCTTGTGAATTTAGCATACGAAATAGCATCAGATATTTTTGAAACATCATCATTAACAATAACAATGTCACTAGCTTCTTTAGCAATGTCGCTACCTAAAGTACCCATTGAAATACCAATATCAGATAATTTTAGTGCAGGAGTGTCATTAATTCCATCACCAACATAAACAACATTTTTATTCTTTTTCTTAATTATATCTTTTAATATATTATATTTAGCTTGAGGTAGAAGATTAGAATATACTTTAGTAACTCCTAACTTATTAGAAATATCTTTAGCAACTCTTTCGTTATCACCAGTTAAAATTACAGTTTGATAATTTTTCTTTTTTAAATAGTTAAACAAACTTAATGTTCCATCCTTTAGTTCATCACCAATAACAATTGATCCTATAAATTTACCATTTCTAGCAACATACATTACTGACCCTACTTGATCACATAATTCAAAATTAATTTTATATTCTTTCATTAAAGAGATATTACCAACTAAAATTTCATTATCATCATCAGTTACTCTTAAACCTTTGCCACTTAACTCTTCAATTGTTGCTTTTGTATTATCTTGAATATTATAACCATATTCTTCTTTAATCGACATTGCTATTGGATGATTAGAGTAACTTTCAGCTTCTGAAACGATTTTTAAAAGTTCTTCTTTTGTCATTCCCTCAACAGGGTTTACTGATAAAACTTTGAAATTACCTTTTGTTATTGTTCCTGTTTTATCGAAAACAAAGGTTTCTACTTGTGTTAATGCTTCTAAATAATTTCCACCTTTTACTAAAACACCATTTTTAGAACATAAACCAATCCCTGCAAAATATCCTAAAGGTATAGAAATAACTAATGCACAAGGACACGCTATAACTAAAATTGTAAATACATTATTTAATACATTAACAAAATCTATACGCATTGCAAGTTGAACTATCAAAACAAGTAAAGCAATAAGCATTACAATCATTGTGTAGCCCCTAGCAAACTTGGTAATAAATTTTTCAGATTTAGACTTATTATTAGTCGCTTCTTCTACTAATTTCATTACCTTAGATATAGTTGATTCATTATCTGTTTTAGTAACCTCAATATCTATAACTTTTGACAAATTAATACTTCCTGATAAAATCTCTTCACCTTCAAGTGCATCAATTGGCATTGACTCCCCAGTTAATGCTTTCATATCAATACTAGTTGATCCAGTCTTAACAACACCATCAAGTGGAATTCTTTCGCCAACTTTTATAGTAATAATATCTCCAACTAAAACATCTTTAACATTCTTACTTGATCCATCTTTTAAAGTAACTTTGTCAACTTTTAAATCCATCAAGTCTTTAATAGCTTTTTTACTCTTTTCTGTGGCTCTATCTTGGAAGTATTCACCAATTTTATATAAAAGCACTACCATAACTCCTTCAACTGACTCATTTATAGCTAAAGCTCCAACACTCGCTAGAAGCATTAAAGTTTTCTCATTAAAGAAATCTTTGTGAATTATATTATTAATTGCTTCAAGTAATAAATCATAGGAAATCAATAAGTATGCAACAATATATAATATTCTTACAAATCCTGGATAAGTTTTTCCAATAACATCTCTTTCTAAAAACGTTGTAATAACAAAAACGAAAAATCCAATAACAGATATCGCAAGAGCAATATTCTTAATAAATTTCTTATGTTTTTTTGAATTATGATGTTCATGACTATGCCCACAACAGCATCCATCTTCATGTTCGTGATTAAGTTTATGATTATGTTCGTGCTCATGTTCATGATTATGTTCGTGCTCATGTTCATGATTATGGACAAGGTCATGTTCATGATTATGGACAAGGTCATGTTCATGATTGTGATTGTGTCCATGATTATGATCGTAATCACAACAGTCACATTTTTTCTTTACTTTTGCATTTAAACTTACAGATTTTACTACTCTAGTGACAACATTATAAATTTCAATATTATTATGATGCTTAATATATATCTTCTTCGTAATAAAATTAACTTGCGCGTCTACAATTTCCTTTTGATTATTAAGTATTCTTTCAAGTTTTGCGGCACAGTTTGGGCAATCAATATCGTCAAAAGTATATTCTTCAGTTACAATGTTACTGAGTTTATCTAAATGTAAACTATGATCATCACTACTTGTAACTTCTTCTATCAACTGATGAATTTTATGATCATCAATTTCTTTTGAACTAACTATAGTAATCTCTTTATCATCTAAATCAATTAGAACATTAATTACATTATCCATTTGATTTATTTTCTCAATAATCTTATTTGCACATATATTGCAATCAACTTTATCAATTTTATATTTTTTTTTAAATGTCATATTTTCACCTC
>CAZHQU010000257.1:0-3005 GCA_964534245.1 uncultured Coprobacillus sp. | reverse complement strand
TATAAGATGACAACTTCTGAACTGTTAGATTATTTACAAAAACTTTCAAAAGAAATTGAAGAAATAGAAAATTATGATTTCTTTTTAGATGAAATAATCAAACAAAAAGATAAATTTTATAATAAAACTTTAGAAATTGCTAAAAATATTAGTAAAATAAGATTTGTAAATGCTAAAAAGTTAGAAGAAGATTTATTATCAAATTTAATTGATTTAGAACTTAAGAATGTAATTGTTAATATAAATATTTCTGAAATTGAAAACTTCTTAAACAATGGAATTAATACAGTTGATATTTTAGTTTCATTTAATAAAGGTGAATCACCAAAACCACTCGCAAAAATTGCTTCTGGTGGCGAACTTTCACGTTTTATGCTTGCTTTAAAATCTATCACTTGTACAAAGCAAAAAACATATATTTTTGATGAGATAGATACAGGTGTAAGTGGCGAAATTGCTCAAAAGATTGGTGAAAAGATAAAGAAAATATCAAAAGATAATCAAGTCATTTGTGTTACTCACTTGCCACAAGTTGCTGCAATATGTGATAATCATATCTTTATCTCCAAAACTTCAAATGATATCGTTACAACAACTTCAATTAAGGAATTATTATTTGAAGAAAGAATTAATGTAATCGCACTAATGCTATCAAAAGGTAACATCACTGACGCTTCAAAAGCATTAGCTTTAGAGTTATTAAAAAAATAATTTTAGATTAAATATAAAATATGTTAATCATAAATTTATAAGCTCATTTCCATATAATGAGCTTTATTTTTTTTACTACATTATCAAATAATAATATAAAGGAAGTGATAAAATTAAAAATAAAAAATTTATATTATATTTATTGTTTTTGTCTATGATTGTTTTGAGTATATTTACACTAAATGCAACAGAAACTGATATTGCAATTGTCGCTTTGGGCGGTGAATCAATTGGATTAAACATTAATACTAATGTATATGTTACTGGTAAATATGAAATTGATTATAATAATAGTAAGATAAAACCATGGCAAAATTCTAATATAGAAGTATATGATGAAATTTGTTATGTCAATAATCAAAAGATTAGTTCATTAGACGACTTAAAAAAAGTGATAATTAAAGAAGGAACTTATAATCTTGTTTTAAAAAGAAATAATCAATTTATAAATACAACAATTACTGCGTATAATTATAAAGGAAATATGCAAATAGGTTTGTTTGTTAAAGATAATATAATTGGAGTAGGAACGATGACCTATTATGATCTTAAAACAAAGAAGTTCGCTTCATTAGGTCATCAAGCAGTTAATACGAACATTAGAAATGGAGTTATAAAAACAAGTTATGTGAATGGTATCGTGAAAGGAGTAAGAGGTAATCCTGGGGAAAAGAAAGCTACAATACTAAATGATACAATTGGAACAATCACATTAAATAATGAATTTGGAGTATTTGGTACTTTAGATAAAATTAATTCTAAAAATGATTTAATAAAAATTAGTGATTCAGATAATGTACATACTGGAAAAGCTGAAATTGTTACAGTTATTAATGGGAATACAAAAGAAACTTTTGATATTGAAATAATTGAAGCAAAAAAACAAAATAGTAATGATGTAAAAGGAATTAAATTTGAAGTTACTGATAAGGAATTACTTTCTAAAACAGGAGGAATTATTCAAGGTATGAGTGGTAGTCCTATTATTCAAGACGGAAAGTTAATTGGGGCTGTAAGTCATGTTTTAGTTGATGATTCTAGTGTCGGTTATGGGGTTTATGCAGAGTTTATGCTTGAGTATACATAGCACTTCCTAATATTCGACATATTATGATTCTGTTAGATTGCGTTCGGAATGTTTCATCTCGTTTAGCTATGAGTATTTTATAATTTGTTCTTTATAATAATGAATTTTCTTGTTATATTTAAGAAAAAATGATAAATTATAATTACAACAAGGAGGTAAGTATGGAAAATTTAAGAATTTTTGTTGCGGATAGCAGCAACGAAACAGTTCAAAATATGAAAGCATATTTTGATAGCCAACGTGGCATTGACGTAGTAGGTACATTTAATGAAGGGAGCACTTTAATTTATTCACTTAAAAATAGTAAGGTAGATGTTTTGATAATCGATCTATATTTACCAAATATAGATGGAGTTACTATTTTGCACCAAATCAAAGAAGAACGTGATCTTCAAAAGCCAAAATGCATTATAGCTACAAGTGCATTTGCGAGTGAAAGAATAATGAAAAAGGTATCAGAACTTGGTGTTGACTATTTCATGCAAAAGCCATTAAATCTTAATAATCTTTTGGATATTGTAAATGATTTAAGAGAAAAACCAGTCGAAAGAAAAGTAAATGCTCTAAACCTTAATGCATCAAATGCATATGACTTAGACACAGAAATTACTACACTATTACATGAAATCGGAGTTCCAGCACACATTAGAGGATTTATGTATTTACGTGAATCTATCAAATTAGTTTATCACAACATTGAAATTCTAGGTAACATTACAAAAGTACTATATCCAGAGGTTGCAAGAAGATTTAATTCTACAGCATCGAGAGTAGAAAGGGCAATTAGACATGCAATTGAAATAGCTTGGATTAGAGGAAATATCGATGCAATAAGCGATATATTCAGTTATACAATTAGTTATAATAAATCTAAACCAACAAATTCAGAATTTGTAGCGATGATAGCAGATAGACTAAGATTAATTCATAAAGATGATTTAAAATACGCATCAATATAATCAAATCTATCAAATATCTAATTAAAAGGTGTTTTATTAAAAACATCTTTTTTTAAAATTAATCATAATAAAACAAATCATAATAAAAAGAATTGATATGAAATAAAAAAAATATAATTTTTTTCAAAAAACGTTTTTCTTAAAAAATGCCCGAAATACCCAAAAAATCGCTATTTGCGCTACAAATTCTGTGGCGTTTTCATATGTTTAAGGTGAAAAGTGGTCATTTGCGCCACAACCACCCAATT
>CAZHQU010000256.1:1306-3028 GCA_964534245.1 uncultured Coprobacillus sp. | reverse complement strand
ATGTAAGCAACTTGTTTATGGGGCAAAGGACCATAATTTTACATATAATTCACTCTTATCAACCTGGGGATTAGATGAAGAAGGTCAGTATATATACAATGCAGTAGCATCCTGTCGTAATGAAGGTAACTGCATCCAGACAGAAACTGAAACAGTAACAGCAGCGAGACTGGAAGAAGGATATGTTGTTCCAACTTGTACGACAGCAGGAAAAGCGACATACAAGGCTTCCGGCTTTACAAAGACTTGGGCGCAGAATCTGAATGTCCAGGGAATCACAGATATATTTGAAATCCCTGCATTGGGACATGATTTAACTGATACTCCTTACAAAGCACCAACTTGTACAGAACCGGGAACTTACAGTTATTGGACTTGCAGTACATGTGGTGATGTATATGCAGATAAGGATGCTGAAAATCATACTACCCCAGAAGGTCAAATCATTTCGGCAACCGGACATGATTTAGACGATGGCGAAGTTACAACTCCGTCTGCTTGTGAAGAAGACGGTGAAAAGACATTTACATGTAAAGCAGAGGGCTGCGGATATACTGAAACAGAAATGATAAAAGCTGCAGGCCACAATTACGAAGGCAGTACAGTCACCTATAGTTGGACTGATGATATGGCATCCTGCATAGCTGCCCGTACTTGTAATACGTGTGAAAAGCCAGAAAACGCGAAAGCCTCATCGATAACCTATCGTGTGGTTACGTCTGCAAAGTGTGACAGCCAGGGTGAACGCATATATACTGCAGCATTTAATGCAGAATGGGCAGAAACTCAGACTAAGAACGTGACAGTGGATGCACTTGGACATAACTATGAAGGAAGTACAGTCAGCTTTACATGGACTGCTGACAAAACTGAGTGCGTGGCGAAGCTTGAATGTACGCGATGCAGCCATTTTAAAAGCGAAACAGTAACTGATATTGTATCGGAAATCACTTCTGCTACATGTACAGACGCAGGAGAAAGAAAATATACTGCGGTATTTACAGCAGACTGGATTTCTGATGGTGACAAGACACAGATTAAAACTGATGGAATTTCAGCCCTTGGTCATACAGCAGCAACAGATAAAGCAGTAGCGGCAACCTGTACCACAGCCGGTTTAACTGCAGGAAGCCACTGCTCCGTATGTGGTGAAACGCTTACGGCTCAGGAAACTGTGGATGCTCTTGGCCATGACAAAGTTCAGTATGAAGCACAGGCGCCAACCTGTACTGAAATCGGCTGGGAAGCATACGAAACATGTTCAAGATGTGACTACACAACATACGTAGAAAAAGCTGCAACAGGCCATAGTCACGAATCAGCAGTAACGGCTCCAACATGTGAGACAGCAGGATATACAACCTATACCTGTGAATGTGGAGATACTTACACAGACAATGAAGTAGCAGCAACAGGCCATACAGAAGTAAAAATTCCGGCAGCAGCAGCAACCTGTGAAGGAACAGGATTAACTGAAGGTAAGTACTGTTCCGTATGTGATAAGGTTCTTGTGGCTCAGGAAACTGTGAATGCTCTTGGCCATGATAAAGTTCAGCATGAAGCACAGGTACCAACCTGTACAGAAAACGGCTGGGAAGCATACGAAACATGTTCAAGATGTGACTACACAACATACGAAGAAAAAGCTGCAACAGGCCATAGTCACAAATCAGCAGTAACGGCTCCAACATGTGAGACAGCAGGATATACAACCTATACCTG
>CAZHQU010000256.1:0-1206 GCA_964534245.1 uncultured Coprobacillus sp. | reverse complement strand
CAGCAACCTGTGAAGGAACAGGATTAACTGAAGGTAAGTACTGTTCCGTATGTGACAAGGTTCTTGTGGCTCAGGAAACTGTGAATGCCCTTGGCCATGACAAAGTTCAGTATGAAGCACAGGCACCAACCTGTACAGAAATCGGCTGGGAAGCATACGAAGCATGTTCAAGATGCAGCTACACAACCTACAAAGAAAAAGCAGTTCTTGGCCATGACATCGTAGTTGATGCAGCAGTGGCACCAACCTGTACCGAAACAGGTCTGACTGAGGGAAGCCATTGCAGCAGATGCGATGGAGCAACCGTAGCGCAGACTGTAGTAAAAGCCAATGGCCATACCTATGGTACTGAAATCAAATTTATCTGGTCAGAGAATAGACATAGCTGCACTGCAACCCGCAAGTGTCATTGTGGAGACGTACAGTCCGTGACAGTAAACTCTACACCTGAAATAACCAAGGCAGCAACTTGTCTGTCAAAAGGAGATACAACATACACAGCAACATTTGATGCAGATTGGATTCCGGAAGATGACAAAACACAGCAGGAAACTCTCACTGGTAATGTAGGCAAGGATCCAAATAATCATGTAAGTGAAGAATACACATATGTTGACAATAACGACGGCACACATAATAAGAAGTATGCTTGCTGTGATGCTTTAGAAGTGAAAGAAAATCATACTTATTATGATGGTGATTATGATGGTGAGTGCTTATGTAAGAATGTTCAGACATTTACTGTGATTTGGACAAATGGTACCAGCACTATTACTCAAACTGTAAACTATGGTGATCAGCTTAAAGCGCCTTTTGCAAACGAACTGCTTGTAAAGGCTCCTGTCAAGGAAAACCATTATGAGTTTGCAGGCTGGTATGCAGACGGCGAACCAGTTACGCTGGGAACAGCTGCAGCAGATGCTGCATATTATGCTGTATATACAGCGCAGAATCATAATGTGCCGGATAATAGCCATGATTGTTCTGTTTGCGGATTCAAAGATGTAACAGAACATGATTATAACAACGCTACCTGTATTACTCAGAGGACCTGCAACATTTGCAGTGGAACAACAGGCAGCGCAATGGGTCATAGATTCTCATATAATGTTGGGATTTCTTACTGGACTCATAATGAGAATGAACATACATATACAGCTGTAGCAACCTGTAACAGGGAAGGCTTATGTCTCGGCAGCAATATGG
>CAZHQU010000255.1:0-3043 GCA_964534245.1 uncultured Coprobacillus sp. | reverse complement strand
ATAAAAGATGAGAGAATTTGAAAGTTTTGCTAGAGTTGGTGTTACTCCACAACGAAGCTATTATATTCCGTTTGCATCAAATGATAAATTTAAATATAAAAACGGAATAATTGATAGAACAAAAAGTTCAAGATTTAAATCACTTAATGGAATGTGGTATATTAAGGGTCATGATAATTTAGATTCAGTTAAACTTGATGAAATATTAGAACAAACAATTCCCGTTCCATCTTGTGTGCAAATGCATGGTTTTGATCAAATTCAATATTTAAACACTAGATTTCCATTTCCTGTTATTTTACCACATATTCCTTATAATAATCCTTGTTGGCATTATCGTAGGGAATTTGAGGTTAAAAAATGTGATGGTGAAAAATATTATTTAAACTTTGAAGGTGTAGATAGTGCATTTTATCTTTATATTAATGGTGAAAGGGTTGGTTATTCACAAATTTCACATGCTACAAGTGAATTTGATATAACTAACTATTTAGTAGATGGAGTTAATAGAATTGATGTAGTTGTACTTAAATGGTGTATTTCTACTTATTTAGAATGCCAAGATAAATTTAGATTTTCTGGTATTTTTAGAGATGTATATTTATTAACTAGACCAAAAAAGCATATTACCGATTATAAAATTGAAACAACGTTTATTGAAGATGATGGTGTTTTGACTTTTTATAATGAAAGCAAGGTTGATATTACACTTTCTATTGCTAGAAAAACAGCTACAGTTTCACCAAATAAAAAAGTTTGTATAAGAGTGAAAAACGTTAACAAGTGGAGTAGTGAGGATCCATATTTATATAATCTTGTTTTAACTTCAAACGGTGAAAAGATTAATGAAAAAGTTGGATTTAGAGAAGTTAAGATTGATGGATGTGTTTTTAAGGTTAATAACGAAGCTATTAAATTAAAAGGCGTTAATCGTCATGATTTTAATCCGTTAACGGGAGCTACTGTAACTGTTAAAGATATTGTTAAAGATCTTAAATTGATGAAAGAGTTAAATGTTAACGCAGTAAGAACATCACATTACCCTAATATGCCAGAATTTTATCAATTATGTGATTACTATGGACTTTATGTTATGGATGAAGCTGATTTGGAAACGCATGGTGCGACTACACAACATGGTGAGTATGAAATAGATTTATGGATGAAGTTTGCTGAAGAAGAATTTTTTACAGAAGGTATTTTATCAAGACATATTGCGTTAGTTGAAAGAGATAAAAATCGTCCTTGTGTAATTATTTGGTCATTAGGAAATGAAAGTTCATTTGGAAAATCATTCTTTAAAGGTGCTAAGTATATTAGAAGACGTGATACAACTAGACCAGTTCATTATGAAGGATTACAAAACGCTGCTTCAAAATACTATTATACTAAGTTAGTTGATATGGTAAGTATGATGTATCCAAGTATTGAAAAAATAAAAAAAGATGTTCTTGATAATCCAAAAGAAACTCGTCCGTTTGTATTATGTGAATACACACATGCTATGGGAAATAGTTGTGGTGATATTGCTTCTTATTGGAATTTGATTTATCGTCATGAACAACTAATGGGTGGCTTTGTCTGGGAATGGGCCGACCACGGAATTAAAACAAGGAAGGGATTTTTATATGGTGGAGATTCTGGTGAAGTTGAACATGATGGTAATTTCTGTATGGATGGGCTTTTAACTCCAGATAGAAAAATCAAATCAAATGCGTTAGAAATGAAAGCTGTTTATGGTGGGAAAACAAAATCAGAAATAAAAGAAGTAGAAATTCCAGAAATTAATTCTTCTGTAAGAAAGGTTGAAATAAAAGTTAATGAAACTACTGGCGAAATATTACAAATTTATGCAGATGGCAAAGAAGTGTTAAACTCTCCTATTTCATTTAATATTACAAGATTTATCGATAATGATCGTAATATCGCTTGGATTTGGAATGAAAGATATCATTTAAAAGAATGTAGGCCGCATGTGTATAGTTGTTGTAAGTTAGAAAATGGTTATGAATTTAATGTGCTTTTAGCCGCTAATTGCTTAACTCCTGCGGTAGAACTTTTGGTAAAATATGAAGTTATAGGTAATAAATTAATTGTATCAATTGATTATAAGTTAGCTAGCTATATTAAAATTTTACCTCGTTTAGGTTTAGAGTTTAGAATTGATAAAAATTATGATAAATTTTCATATATTGGTTTCGGACCAACAGAAAGTTATATTGATAAAAATGTAGCTTGCGAATATGGCTATTATGAATCTTGTGCAGAAGAAAATTATGATTACGCTTATGTTAGACCTCAAGAATCAGGAAGTCATTATAAAAGTAAGTATTTAAATATAAGTGGTTTATTTGCAGTTACTGCTGATAAAGAGTTTTCTTTCTCAGTAAATCCATATACAACAAAACAGTTGATAAATACACTTCATAATTTTGAACTAGAAAAAAATAATTTTGTAAATGTTTGTATTGATTTAGCAATGCGAGGAATTGGATCTCATTCTTGTGGACCAGAATTAGATAATGAATTTGAAATTCCAAGAAAATATTCAAATAAGTTTTACTTTGTATTTTAAATTGTGACGCACATGGAGGTGCAAAAATGAAAAAAAGAATTAGCAAATTAGTGATAATTGTTTTAATGATGTTTTTGAGTGTTCTTTTAATTAGTTGTGGCGAAGAAAAGGAAAAAGTAATTGCGGCTGATGCCAGATATGAAATTCATACTGAAGCCCAAAAGAATTATTTATTAGGTAATTATAATGAAGTAACACTTTATGCAAAAGGTGATGAAGAATTAAGTAAGCCTAATGGTGTTACAATAACTTGGGATTTAGATGATAGTTTAAGTTATTTGTTTTACCTAAGCGAAAATAATGAGTTTAAAGATGCGAAAACTTATCCGACAAATACTAATAAGATTGAACTGATTAATCTTAAAATTAACACTTTATATTATTGGTATGTAGAGTATGAAAATACAAAAACTGATACTAAAACGTTTGTTATTGATGGGCAAACACCACGTAATTTAGATGTCGATG
>CAZHQU010000254.1:0-3053 GCA_964534245.1 uncultured Coprobacillus sp. | reverse complement strand
TATTCATAAATTGGAATTTATGATATAATACTTTTATTAAGGAGTGATTTTTTATGAATTTAAAAGATTATATTGCAGCAGTAGCTGATTTTCCTAAAGAAGGAATTTTATTTAGAGATATTACACCGCTTTTACAAAATGCTGAAGCATTTAGTTATTCGTGTAAAGAAATAGCGAAATTTGCAGAGGAAAAAGGAGCAACAATTGTCGTTGGGCCTGAATCAAGAGGTTTTATTTTTGGTTGTCCTGTTGCAAATATTTTAAATATTGGTTTTGTACCTGTTCGTAAACCAGGTAAATTACCTAGAGAACAAATTACTGAAAAATATTCTTTAGAGTATGGAAGTAATGAATTGTGTATGCATATTGATAGTATTTCCCCTGGTGATAAAGTTATCATTATCGATGACTTGTTAGCAACTGGTGGTACTTTAAAAGCAACTTGTAATATTATTGAAAAATTAGGTGGAGAAGTAGTAGGGATTTCTTGTTTAATCGAATTAGAAGCATTAGGCGGAAGAGATTTATTAAGAGATTACCCTGTATATACTTTAATTAAGTATTAAAATTTAAGTTTTATTTAAGGAGATGGTCTAGTATGGTTTCTTTTTTAGACCTAGAAAGAAAAATTAGTAGTTATATTCATCATGAAAAAGATTTGAAATTAATCAGAGAAGCTTATGAATTAGCAAATGAAAAACACAAAGGACAACTAAGAAAATCAGGTGAACCATATATCATTCACCCTTTATGTGTTGCTATTATTTTAGCGGATTTAAATGTAGGTCCTAATACTCTTATTGCTGCTATTTTACATGATGTGGTTGAAGATACTGATTGTGCTTTAGAAATGATTAGCGAAAAATTTGGTTCTGATGTTGCAAGTATTGTTGATGGTGTCACAAAGGTTACACAAATGAAGTTTTCTTCACTTGAAAAGCAACAAGCTGAAAACCATCAAAAAATGATCATTGCGATGGCCAAAGATATTCGTGTCATCGTTGTTAAACTTGCCGATAGATTACATAATTTAAGAACATTAGAGTTCCAATCTCCAGAAAAACAAGTGCGTATTGCGCTTGAAACTTTAGAAATTTATGCTCCTTTAGCTCATAAATTGGGGATGTTTAAGATTAAAGCTGAATTAGAAGACACTGCTTTAAAATATACAGACCCAGAACTATATAAAACAATTTCTGAACTTATCGATAAACGGTTAAGTAATAATAACAATTATATCGACCATATGATTGATAAAATTAAAGAATACTTATCTGATTCAGGAATTATTGATTATCAAATTAAAGGACGTATTAAAAATCAATATAGTATCTATAAAAAGATGATTAAACAGGAAAAAGCTTTTGAAGATATCTATGATATTTTGGCAATTCGAATTATCGTTGATAAGGTTGAAACTTGTTATCATGTTTTAGGTATTATTCATGCTCATTTTACACCTATTCCAAAGCGTTTCAAAGACTATATTGCGGTTCCAAAACCAAATATGTATCAGTCACTTCATACAACAGTTATCGGTGTTGATGGTGATACATTTGAAATTCAAATCCGAACTAATGAGATGGATCATGTTGCCGAATATGGTATCGCTGCGCACTGGGGTTATAAAGAAAATGTTGAATATTCAAAAGAAAAAGAACAGTATGAAATTGCTCAAAAATTAAAATGGTATGCAGAACTACTTCAAATTACTAATGAAGAAAAAACTGGTGAAGCTGAAGAATTAGTTAATACAATTAAAGGTGATATTTTAGATGCAAATATTTATGTCTATACACCAAAAGGAGAGGTTGTTGCCTTACCTAAGGGGGCTACACCTTTAGATTTTGCATATAAAATTCATACTGATATTGGTAATAAAACAGTGGGAGCTATTGTTAATAATAAAATAGTTCCACTTTCTTATGAACTTCAAACTGGTGATATTATTACAATGCGTATCAATAAAAATTCTTTTGGTCCTAGTGAGGATTGGTTAAAAATTGTAAAAACTAATCACGCTAAACATAAGATTAAAGGTTTTTTAAATAAGCAAAATCGTGATGTTTTATTAGCTACTGGCGAAGCAGAGGTCGAAAGAGAAATGACCGCCCAAAAAGTTGATGGTACAATTGATGATGAATTTGTCAAACAACATTTTGGTAAAAATAATATTTATACAGCAGATGATTTATATGTTGAAGTAGGTAAAGGAACAGTTAGCGCGAAAACAATTGTTTCAAAGCTTGCTGGTGTTGGTAGTTTTGATCGTGAAGCAGTACTTCAAAAACAATTAGAAAAAAATCACCGTATTTTAACTACTAATAGTGAAACAGGTGTTGTTGTTGAAGGTCTTTCTAATCCTCAAATTAAATTAGCTAATTGTTGTTTTCCTATTCCAGGCGATAAGATTATTGGTTACGTTTCAAAAGGTAATGGTATTGTTGTCCATTGCAAAGAATGTAGCAATGTGACTATATTAGAAGAGGAAAGATTACTCGATTTAGATTGGGCTACAAATATTGAACGTAAATATCCAGTTTCAATTAAAATTAGTGCTTCTCAAACTAATGGTATTATTACCGATATTATTAATACTGTAAATTCATATAATTTAGGTATTGCGCAAATAAATACAACTACTAATCCTAACTTTGAAACAATTATCAAACTTAAGATTTTAGTTAAAAATAAATTACAATTAGATAATTTAATTGTTAATCTTCAACGTGTACCACACGTGCATGGAATTGAGCGTGAATAAAGATGAGAGTAGTAGTTCAAAGAGTAAAAAGAGCAACGTGCACAATTGATGGAGAAGTTGTATCTAGCATTGGTGTTGGATATTTGTTGTTAGTTGGATTCACTCATACTGATTCAATAAAAGAAGTTAAATATTTAGCAAAAAAGATTGCTAATTTACGTGTTTTTGAAGATGAAAATGGTAAAATGAATTTATCTTTAAAAGCGGTTAATGGTAAAATTTTATCAGTTTCTCAATTTACTTTATATGCCGATTATAAAGATGGTAATCGTCCTGCTTTTATTAAGGC
>CAZHQU010000253.1:0-3059 GCA_964534245.1 uncultured Coprobacillus sp. | reverse complement strand
TCCATCTTCTAACGAATCAAAGTCAAATGTTACACAGTAAGGTGTTCCACAAGCATCTTGACGACGATATCTCTTACCAATTTGTCCACTTGTGTCATAGTCACAAGCAAATTCTTTAGATAACATTTCAAATACTTTTGTAGCTTCAGCATTTAATTTATTAACTAATGGAAGTACTGCTACTTTCTTAGGAGCTAAAGATGGTTTTAATTTTAAAACTTCTCTTGTTTCGCCGTTTGGTAATACTTCTTCTTCATAAGCACTGTTTAAAACAGCTAAGAATAATCTACCAACACCTAATGATGGTTCAACAACATAAGGGATATATTTAGTATTAGTTTCAGGATCATGATATTCTAGACTTTCACCAGAATGTTTCATATGAACAGATAAGTCATAATCAGTTCTATCAGCAATACCCCAAAGTTCACCCCAACCAAAGAAATATTTAAATTCAATGTCAGTTGTAGCTTTAGAATAGAAACATAATTCTTCTGGTGAATGATCTCTAAATCTAACAAGTTCTGGTTTTAAACCAACATAACCTAAGAAGTCTAAACAATATTGTTTCCAGTAGCTAAACCATTCTAAGTCAGTTCCAGGTTTACAGAAGAATTCTAATTCCATTTGTTCAAATTCACGAGTTCTAAAAATGAAGTTTCCTGGAGTAATTTCATTACGGAAACTCTTACCAATTTGACCAATACCGAATGGTAATTTCTTACGACTAGTACGTTGAACATTTTTGAAGTTTACAAAAATACCTTGAGCGGTTTCAGGTCTTAAATAAACAACATTCTTAGCATCATCTAAAACACCTTGATTAGTCTTGAACATTAAGTTAAATTTACGAATACTTGTAAATTCATTACTTCCACATTTTGGACAAGTAATATTATGTTCTTTGATATAATCCATAAGTTCATCGTTAGACATACCATCACCAGTGATATCACCATTAGTATAATCTTCAATTAACTTATCAGCTCTATAACGAACACCACATTTCTTACAGTCAGTTAAAGGATCACTAAATCCACCAACGTGACCTGAAGCAACCCATACTTTAGGGTTCATTAAAATAGCACTATCCATACCAACATTATATGGAGATTCTTGAATGAACTTCTTCCACCATGTTTGTTTTAAATTATTTAATAATTCAACACCTAATGGACCATAGTCCCAAGCGTTTGCTAATCCACCATAAATTTCACTACCTTGGTATACATAACCTTGGCTTTTCAAAAATGTAACAAATTTTTCCATAGAAATTTCCATATTTAAATTCTCCTTATATTAATGTAATTTTATTCTACTTCAATATAATATAATACCCTATTTATGGCAAATTGTCAAGATTAATCAAGATAAACCGTTCCCAACATCTCGACAAAAAACCCACTACAAGGTAGTGAGATTTTATTATTTTATAAATAAACCTATGTGTATGAGTTTTTCACAAAATTCCGTAATAAATGTATAATCTAGTTTTGATTCTTTTATACAAGCACATAGACATAAATCAAAAAAACTTTTTCATATTCAATATCTAAATCATTATTTTTAAATATTCCTAAAGTTATTAATTTATACAGTTCATCAATTCTATCAGATATATAATTACGTATATATTTTAAATTATGTTCTTTAGTTAATTCATCAATTGAATTCTTTATTTCACTATCAAAATCATTATTTAGATATGCGAGAAAAGGACAAAAAGTCTCTATACAGGGGTGAGAACGACAAAAAGTCTCAATTTATAAAAATTTTGTTTATTAAAAGCTATAAACTTACATTTAAATTCTTTCCTAAAATTAAAACTAAATGTAACGTTTTAAGTTTATATATTTTTTAAATAATAACCACCATTTCTTCTAGATCCCCTAAACTCACAAATATCGATTAATTTTCTTTTTAATGAATTATTTACCATATCAATAGTCGCGTTATCAAACATATGAATTAATTCTTCTAAAATTTGTTTTGCATTCAATCCTGGTTTTTCACTAATTAGTCTTACAATACTTAAATCAAAATCAGATAACTCAACTTTTTGAGAAAGTTTTATTGGGTCATTTATTAGGTCATTTATTGGGTCATTTATTGGGTCAAAATTCATATTTGGAATTTTTAAGATTAAAAAACTTTCACTTGGAAGAAACTCTGGTTGTCTTACACTATTTTCGTAAGCAAGCAAAATTCTTGGTATTCCAGTTCCAAAATTTTCTATATATTGTAATTTACTTAAAATATTAACAAGGCCTGGATTTCTATAAGTTTGCACACCATCAAAAATTTGTTCAAGAGTTGCTTGAAATATACCACCAGGATTAGTAATTTTAACTTTATCCTCATAAAATTCAATTTTGATATTTGATCTAATAAAATAATTAGCATGTGCAAAAGCATTTAAAATAGCCTCACGTAAACTAGCCCCAGGATAAGAAATTGTTTCTATTCTTTTCCATGAAGTATTATCTATGATAACTGATACATCATTGTAATTAGCTGCATTTTCTAAAGTTAAGCCCAAACATTGGCTCTATAAAATATTTGATGTTATCAGGACAAATACATATTATATTATCAATAGTAGATAAATGATCTTCTATATCTTCTTCAGAAATATATGGATATACTTCATTATACCACTTCTTTATGACTTTATAAAATCTACTATCCTTTGAAAGTCCTTCAACAAAACATCCCATTAATTCTACTTTTCTTATAGTAATAACTTTTGTTTTAATATCATCTTTTCGAAGTTCTTTAATGAAAAGATTATTTGAATTGTTATCTGAATTGTAAACTTCTGAATATACTTTAAACATTTCTTCTGAACTTAATATACAAATATGCTCAAGTTTATTCATTGCATAATAAAGATATTGTAATTTAAAATACTCTTCTTCAATATTAATTAAATTTTTAAATCCTCTTAAATCGCAAAAAAGTATAGTTTTATATATTTTTAAATCTTCTAACAAATATGAATATATATTATTTGTATCATTTATAACTTGTAATCTTTTTAAATATTCTCTTTTAGTATA
>CAZHQU010000252.1:0-3059 GCA_964534245.1 uncultured Coprobacillus sp. | reverse complement strand
TATAAGACATAATCATATTATAATACTTAAGACTTTATCATAATATAATCATAAAGTCTGATCAATCAGGCTTTTTTTTCTTGCAAAAAATTTTTCAAGGTGATATAATTTAAAAAGGAGTATGGATATATGAGTAAACAAAATTTATTTGATTTCATAAGTGAAAAAGAAAACGATGTTAAAGATAGTCAAAGTATCATTTATAAAGATAAAACTTTTGATGAAATTTTAATACCAAAATTATTTGAATCTATAAAGAAATGTAAGAAATTCAAAGATTTAAAATATTATCAAGTTAAAGAAATAACTAGTCAATTAGATAAAAGTCAAAGAGACTTATTTGATCGATTTATAACATTAGTATGCGAGGGAATCAAAAGTTATAAAACAAAACTAGAAGAAACTCTAATCTCAATTAATGGATATGAAGTTATTCTAAGAAGATCTAAAGGAGAAAAACTAGAAGAGATAGGTTCAGATAAGTGTGTATCTAGGGAAAGAGTAAGACAAATAGAGAAAACTGCAATAAATGAATTATATGTTTATATCTATCTTTACTTACAAACTTTATATCAAAATAATGAACTTGCGAATGATATTTTCTTTAACTATATAGAAATATTTAAATTCATAAAAAATATTGAATTAATTAAAGTGATAATTTATGTGTTACAAAAAATTAAAGATCCTATTTTTTCATGTTATGATCAAGATTTTGATATATTCTATAATCCTAAAAAAGCAAACGTAATAGCAAAAATTAAAAACCTAATAAAACTAGAAACCACATTTGATTATTTTGAAGCGTATTCAAAAATCAATAATACTTTAATTTTTACTCATAATATTATTGATTTTACATTTGATATATATAAAAATTATTTATTGAATAAAAAATATACATTTAAAAATAATATTGCAACGAAACAAGAAAACATATCATCAAATACAATTTTATCAGAAGTAATAAAAACAGAATTTAGTGAAGGTATTGTGATTGACGATGAAGGTATTGCATTACTTAAAAAAACTATTGCTAAAAAATATGATGGTGTTGTAAAAATTAATTCTGCTCTTGCTAATATAGATGAGACAAATCCAGAGTTGATAATTTGGGGAAAAAAGAAAAGAATACATATTGATAATGTAAATATTAAAGATAAAAAACTAAAAGAAATAATTGAATCATTTGAGAATCTATTCAACAAGTCACAATATTTATTATTAGAGGATGTGCATACTTCATTAGAAGAATTTTTAAAAGGAACAGTAATAACAGATAAATATCGTTTGTATGGTGTTTTAAAATACTATTTGGGGAAAAAATATTACTTCAAAAAAATGGGAGTAAGGAAAATTGAACTTAAAGATGCAACATTAAAGGATCTAGTAAGTAATTACATAGAAACTCATAATTTATGCACAATTGAAGATATAGTAAAAGATTTAGATATATCAAATTCAAGCGCATATGCAGTTATTAGAGATAATTCATTAATTGTATGCATAGATAATAAATATACTCTTGCCACAAAACTAAATATTGTTCAGGAAGATTTAGATTTAATACTTAAGTATTTAGAAGATGATGTGAATGAATACTATATTCATAAGGAAAACTTTTATAACTTACACGAAAGTGATTGGAAGCGAATTAGAATAACAGATGATGCAATGTTATATCATATTTGTAAATATTATTTCGGTAATCATTTTAACTTCTATACACCTTATATACAAAATAAAAAATATGATTATGCAATATCTTTCAAAAAAGTAATGAAAGATTATTTAGAAAAAAATAAGTATATAATAGATATAACTAAAGCCCAAAAAGACTTAAGTTACATTATTTCATCAAAAGATTTTTCTTTGATCTATTATATGAGAAGTTTTGACTTTAAAGCTTTTAGAATGGAAGTAGATAGATTAACAGTAATTGATAATATCTATGTAGATGACATTACTAAATATATGATAAAGCAAAGATTACATGACTATTTTAAAGATAATAAATATGCTTTTGAAAAGAATATAAATACAATTTCAAAAGGATTATACTATTACGTGAACGATGAAAAATGTTATATGAATTATTATTCTTTATGTTCATATATTGAATGTTTAAGTATAGATAGTTCAAATGAAAATAATTTAAAAAAATATTATGTAATAACTTCACTTGGTATAAATAATTACCTTAATACAAAATATGCAATAGCTAAGGAAAATATCTCTTATACTGAATTAGTATATAAAAAAATAAGAGAAATATATCCAAATAAGGAAAATAGTAAAACTGAAGTTTATAAAACAATACGAGCAAATAAGTATTTACTGACATTCCCAAACAATATATTCAAAGATTACGCTGAGTATGATGGGGATAAAATTATTTTTAAAAATTAAATACGTTTTCAATATGAAGGACCTATTTTAAAAAATAGGTCTTTTATTTGGAAAAAAATTTTTAATATATAATATAATGTCAAAATATCAGAAAAATTGATAAATATGATGATTTCACTTACCTATATGTGATTTGAAAATCCAGTAATAAATTGATATATTATAAGTGGGTGAAATTATGTTAGTGAAAGAAATATTTAAAGAATATCCAGAATTTGTACAATATCTAATTGATAATAATATTGAAACCATAGACGATTTAACAATAAGCGATGTATTGTTAGGGATTAAAGGTAAAAGCAATTATACAAATATTATAACTACATATTTAGAATTAAGAAGAAAGAATATCAAGTTTAATGTGAAGATAAACAAAATAGATCAAATATTTGAAATCAGTAGATATAATAATCAAAAGTCAGTGAAAAAATTAAATGATATCAAGAGTAAATGGCAAAAAATAAATAGACCATTTGAAAGTATCACTATTAAATCATTATTATCATTATTTATAAAAGTATTATCATATAATAGTAATAATTTAGAACTAGATTTAAATGATAATTTAACAAAGGAAGGAATTATAAATATTAAACATGCGATGAATTTAATTAAAGAAATGTTTAGTATAAAAATAATAAGTAATGATT
>CAZHQU010000251.1:0-3066 GCA_964534245.1 uncultured Coprobacillus sp. | reverse complement strand
ATTTTGATTGGAGCGAAACTGAAAATAATAAATTATTATTTGAAATGACAGCTAAATATGGAACTCCATATTTCTCAAACTATATTAATAGTGATATGGAACCAAGCGATGTTAGAAGTATGTGTTGTAGATTACGCCTTGACTTAAGAGAATTAAGAAAGAAATCTGGCGGCTTCTTCGGTAGTGGTGAAAGCACTGGTTCTGTTGGTGTAGTTACATTAAATATGCCAAGAATTGCATACTTATCAGTAAATGAAAAAGATTTCTTTAATAGATTAGAAAATCAAATGGATATCGCAGCAAGATCATTAAAGATCAAACGTAACGTTATAACTAAATTATTAGAAGCTGGATTATATCCATATACAAAAAGATATCTTGGATCATTTAACAACCACTTCTCTACAATCGGGCTTGTCGGTA
Organism: uncultured Coprobacillus sp.; assembly: GCA_964534245.1. Taxonomy (GTDB): domain Bacteria; phylum Bacillota_I; class Bacilli_A; order ML615J-28; family CAG-698; genus CAG-698. Next base: position 2,643 of record CAZHQU010000251.1, on the reverse strand, counting down.
TGAATGAAGCTTGTTTAAATGCCAAATGGATTGGTAAAGATTTAACAAATGTTGAAGCTATTGAATTTACAAAGAAAACTCTTAACTTTATGAGAGAAAAATTATCTGATTATCAAGAGCAATATGGAGACTTATATAACTTAGAAGCAACTCCTGCTGAATCAACATCATTCAGATTAGCTAAACACGATAAGAAAAAATACCCTAACATCATTACAGCAAACGATGAAGGTAATACTCCATATTATACAAATAGTAGTCACTTACCAGTTGGATATACTGATGACGTGTTTACTGCTCTTGATATTCAAGATGAATTACAAACATTATACACATCAGGAACTGTATTCCATACATTCTTAGGTGAAAAATTACCAGATTGGAAATCATGTGCCAATCTAGTAAAAACTATCGCTACTAATTATAAATTACCATATTACACTATTTCACCAACATATTCTGTTTGCGATAAACATGGATACATTACTGGAGAAGTTGCTAAATGTCCTATCTGTAATAAGAAGACTGAAGTTTATAGTAGAATTACTGGTTACTATCGTCCTGTACAAAATTGGAATGATGGTAAATCTCAAGAATTCAAAGAAAGAAAAACTTACGTCATTGATACAGACAATTTATCAAAAGTTAATTCAGTAGCAAAATCACAAGAAAACGAATCATGTGCCTGTGTAAAAGAGGAAATAATCGTTAAAGAACTTCTTCTATTCACTTCAAAAACATGCCCTAAATGTGTAATGGCTAAGACATTACTAAAAGGTGCAGGCATTAATTTTAAAGAATTAGACGCATATGAAAATGCTGATTTAGCTAAAAAATTAGGAATTGCTGAAGCTCCAACTTTACTTGTTCCTAAGGGTGATAGTTACATTTCTTACAATAATCCAAGTGATATTAAGAAATATATCGAATCTATTAAATAATTATTAATAAACGGTAAAATATTATGAGTAATCTTATTCAAAAAGATATAGTAATTATTGGCGCTGGAGCAGCAGGAATGAGCGCGGCATTAAACGCAGCTCGTGGTGGTAAAAGCGTAGTAATTATTGAAAAGAATTCATTTGGCGGACAAATTGCTTATTCACCAAAAGTTGAAAACTTTCCTTCCATTGAATCTATTAGTGGCATGGATTTCAGTACAAATCTATTCACTCAAATATTAAATTGGGGCGTTCAATTCGAACTTGAAACAGTATTAAAAGTCGAACAAGAAAATGACTTATTTATAACTACTACTGATTACAATAAATACCAATCAAAAGTTGTTATTATCGCAACAGGCGTTTCTCACAGAAAATTAAATTTAGAGCACGAAGATGAACTTGTTGGGAAAGGTATTTCATATTGTGCTATTTGTGATGGAGCATTTTATGAAGAAAAAAAAGTTGCTGTAATAGGTGACGCAAATACAGCCTTACAATATGCTCTAATGTTATCAAACACTTCTTCTAAAGTTTATTTATGTACATTATTTGATAAATTCTTTGGTGAAAAGATCTACGAAGAAAGAATCAAAAGCAAAGAAAATATTAAAGTAATTCAAAACATTAGTTTACAAAAATATCTATATAATAAAAATACAGAAAATACTGAATTTTTAACTGGATTAGTATTTAAAAACACTCAAACTAATGAAGAAGTTAAACTTGATGTTGATGGTGTTTTTATTGCAATTGGTCAAATACCTCATAATGAGATTTTTAACAATCTTGTAGATTTAGATAAGGACGGCTACATCATCACTAATGAAAACATGGAAACTAGAACTAAAGGTATATATGCAATTGGTGATTGTAGAGTGAAGAAAATAAGACAACTTACAACAGCAGTTGCTGATGGTTCAATAGTTAGCTTTAACGCAATTAATTATATAGAAAGCAAATAATCAACATAAAAAATACGCTAAGGTTCAGGCCTTAGCGTTTTATATTAATATCCTCGTAATTTAACTTCATCAACATAATTATTTAATATGTTTTTAAATAAATTTGCTTTTTCAAATGAAACCTCAGATAAAGAATTATTTATGCAATTGACATTATTAACAAATTTTTGCAAAAATAGTTTTTTTGCTCCTTTTATTAATTCTCCTAATTGAACAATATCTTCTTCTTTATGAAACTCATTTACTAATGTTGTTCTAAATTCATAATTATAATTACTATTTATTAAATAATTAACAGTGTTTTTTATAATATTAACATCAATTTTAGAATCAGTCGTTAAATTATATTTATTTAAAGAGTTTTTTATATCCATTGCTACATAATCCACTAAATTTGATTCTAATAATTCCTTAAGCACAGATAAATTAGTTCCATTAGTATCTAATTTAACAAAATAACCTCGTTTTTTAATCTCCACTAGCATTTCTTTCAATTCACGAGTAATTGTTGGTTCACCACCAGTCACGCACACAGCTTGAATTATGCCTTTTCGCTTTTCAAGATATTTTAGTATTTCGTCAAACGAAATAATAGGATCTTTTGAGTTTTCCTTAACCAAAGGAGAATTATGACAAAAAGGACATCTAAAGTTACATCCACCTAAAAAGATTGTACATCCAATCATTCCATCATAATCAACCAATGACAATTTTTGAAATCCCCTTATGTTCATAGT
>CAZHQU010000250.1:0-3069 GCA_964534245.1 uncultured Coprobacillus sp. | reverse complement strand
TATGGCGTATGGGTTCGAGTCCCTTCACCGGCACCACAATTTTTATTTGGAAAGTAGGGTAATACGATGGCACGACAGCAACAGGTTCAGACCACTGAACAGATTGTTCAAAACGCGACAACGAAAATTTCTTCCGACATTTCTACTCTCAGCGCCCGCAAGAATAATGCTCTCAATGTTTTCCGCCAGACTGCAAATGAGCTGGCCGCAGTAAATGAGGGTCTGTCTAAGTCTCTGGATAACCTATCCGGTTTGCAGGCTTTCATCAATGAGCAGTCTGCGGCAACCACAAAAATGATGGAGGATAACGATAGCGTTCGCGCTCGTATCCTGGAAATCATCGGCGAGTAATCTAAACAATAAGGTCGCTATGGTTAATGGTTCAAATTCTGCCAGCAAATAAACAATAGAAGTCCCGCATGGTGCAAGCGTTCCAATAGGATGTTCAGCGGCTTTATATATACATGGGTCGGTATCCCGTAGCAGGTAGCGGTCCTGACTGTAAATCAGGTGCTTAACAGCTCGGTTGGTTCGAGTCCAACCCGGCCCACCATTTAATAATTCCTGGAAAGGATATGATATAATGAATATTGTCAACGCTGGTTCTCGCTATCAGGTATATGGCGAGGACGTCCGCACGTATCGCACTTTGCCGGCAATGACATACTCTATCGGTTACCATCCCCAGATGGGTTTCTGGCTCAATAAGAGACCGGACTTAGAAACAAGAGAAGAGAAAGTCTACGGCACTCACGACAAGAAAGTTCAGAAGGTTCTTCAGTCCTTTAAGCAGAGTGAACGCAACTTCGGTATTATCCTTTCTGGCAAGAAAGGCATCGGCAAGTCTTTGTTTGCCCGTTTAATCGCGGAAGAGGCGATTGAGCATGGTATGCCGGTGATTATTGTCGATTGTGCCATCCCTGGTATTTCTGACTTCCTGGCATCTATTGAACAGGAAGTTGTTGTTATCTTCGACGAGTTCGAGAAACATTTCGCCAAGCGTGGTGAAGACCATAAGGACCCGCAGATTGAAATGCTCAGTCTCTTTGACGGCATGAATAATGGCAAGAAACTATTCGTTATTACCTGCAACAACCCCAAAGAACTCAATGAGTTCCTCATTAACCGACCTGGTCGTTTCCATTATCACTTCACTATTACCTGCCCTTCCAAGGATGAGGTAGAAGCCTATATGAGAGATAAACTAGGCGACGAGTTTGAAGAGGAAATTGAAAAGGTAATTAAGTTGTCTCAGATGGCAGATATTACCTACGATTGTCTGCGCGCTATTGTTTTTGATTTGCGGCAGGGTTATTCTCTGGAGGAAACTCTCCGTGACTTAAATATTAACTATGAGCGCGATGTGAGCTTTGATATTACCGTTCGCCTTTCCAACGGTATGGTTCTTACCACTTATTCCAAGAAACTGGACCTCTATTCCAAAGAGGAAGAGTGCGTAAGATTTTATCATGAGAAGAATGTTTTCTTCCTTAATTTTGTGCCTAACGAAACCATCGCTCAGGACGGCGTCCTCATGGTCAATCCCGCTAAGGCTCGCATTTCTGTGGCATGGGATAACTGGGAGGATACCATGAATGAGAAGGATGCAGAGAAGATGCGTGACGACTTTAATCAGAATGTTAAAGTTGACCTTGCAACTCTGACCAAGGTGTCCTACTCTAGTATTTCCAAATACATTGATGTGTGATAACGGGCGCTTCGGCGCCCTTTAATATGCCAGCCAGGTCAAATGGTTAAGACACCGCCTTCATACGGCGAGTAGACTGGGTTCGACTCCCAGGGCTGGTACCATCACGTTGCAGCGTGTTTATATATATAATCGAGTGTATATATAACGATAGCGAACTCTGCAAAGTTCGTGGTCTAGAAACAGCGACTCTCGCTTGAGAGCCGCTGTTTTTTATTTTTGGTCCGAAGTGGTTTAAGTATTTAAACAGATTTTTATAATATAATGAAAGACCTATTAGAAAGGAGTTTAATTGATGGCAATTAAAAAAGGTATTAATCGTTCTAATAAACCTTTCTATAATATGGCTGAATTTTTATGTGACTATGAAACAGATGTAGCCTCTCTACCTACCAATGTTGGCCCTGGAAGTACAGCAAAGGTAGTAGAAAATGGTAATTTTTATATCTTAAATAATCAACATGAATGGATTCTGCAGCCAGCCAGCGGCTCCAGTAGCGGTGGAACATCTTCCGGTGAAGATGATATCATTGTACTTAATGATTCTGCTTCATCCGACGATATTATTGTTCTATAAGGGAGGGTTTAAGTATGGCAGATTTTAAATTTAAAGTAGCCTATGCGGACGACCCTGAGAAAGTAGTCCCCGCAATGGAAGCTGGAACTATTAATGAAGGTGACCTTGTTATTGTTAATGACAATGGCGTAGGTAGCATGAAATTCATTACCGATAAGAAGGAACTTATTGGTATGAACGCAGAATTGACCGATGAAGCAAAAGAGCAAGTTGTCAATGATGTGCTAAGTGAAGCTGATAATAGATATGTAGCCATTGCGGATGAAAGTACAACCGTTATTATTAATGGTAATACCTCTCTTATTCCAGAGAACGCGGAAACCGTAGATTCTAGTGACGCCTTTGCAAGCGCTATTGCGGATGAAAGCGTGACTGCTATCACCCTGGCCGCAGATGTTGTGACAGCCGCTCCGGTTGTTGTTACAGAGCGTGATTTGACTATTGATTTAGCAACTGCTAAGCTCGGTAATGAAGTCCCAATGTGGAGTGAAGATGGCGGACAATGGTCTGTCCTTAGCGTTAAGAACGCAACTCTAACACTTCAAGGTGATGGTGTTGTTGAATCTCCAGAAGGCGACTGCTATGCTGTTGATGTTCAAGAAGGTGGTACCGTCTATATTCATGGCGGCACTTATAATGGTAATATCTCTGCGGTATACCTCAGAGGACCTAACTCCTCTTGCTATATCACAGGTGGATATTTCAAGCTTCAGCAGGTCAGTGATGCTTCTGCGGGTCCAAACGGATACCTTATTAACATCTATGACCAAGAACGCGATTCCGT
>CAZHQU010000249.1:0-3086 GCA_964534245.1 uncultured Coprobacillus sp. | reverse complement strand
TAGTAAGTGGTGCTAGTACAAGCACAAATGAATTAATTAAGAAAATATTTAAAAACAAATAAAATAAGAAAGGAATAAAATTATGTTAGTAAAATTAGAAAAAGAAAAAACAGGCGGAATCACTAAAGTAGATGATTTCGAAGTCGTAAATAGTTTGAAGTCAAAAGAAATAAGTGAAGAAAATAAAATAGAAGTAATTGATGAGGATATTAAAATTATTTCTGGTATTTCTGAATATGAAGTAGAAGGAGTAAAATATCAAATTAACAATAACTTTGTTTTAAATAATAATGTCTATGTTAATAATACAAATATATTTAATACATCAGTAGATCAAAAAGGTAAAATAACAATAACAGATCCAGGGTTTTCTTTTGAAATGTATTTAGATGAAGATAAAATTTTGAGTGATGGTGCTAACCATCAAAATAATAGTTTGTTTTATTTAGATATTATGGAAACCCAAGATTTAGAATATATATTAAATAACAATTACGTATCAGTTAAAAACACTTTTAAAAGTTACGATTTTATTTGTATTGATTTTAATATCTTTTCAAATGAATTAGATATAGAATATGATAAAACTAATAAATGTTTAAACTTACTTCATAAAGGTGAAACAGTTATATATAAAATCGATGGATTTTCGATTTTAAATCAATATAATGAAGTAATGGAAGGTCTTAATATTGAATTAAAAGATTACAATAAATTATCTTTTTCATTTGATAATAATGTAAAACCAAATTATTTATGTTTTAATATTCATAAAGTATCAAAACCAGTCGTTAGTATTAGTAATACTTGTAATGATAAATTTGTATATTCAGACTTTACTAAACTTATCTTAGGTCATAAAAGAGGATTATCATATAACCTAGACATAACTTGTGATACAGAAGAAATAATTAATGTAATGTCTAATTATTTGTTAGATGATTACAAAGTTGAACTAATGCTTCCGTATGTTCAAGGAATCAGAGATGAAAATTCATTAGGTTTTAATGCATATTATCAAGAAAACTTATTACAAACAAGTAAATATTTAGATAATAGCAATTTAATTACGTTAGATATTACAAATGAAATTGCTAAACAAATTGATAACTATAAAAAAGGTTTCTCTATTTATGATCTAAAAATATCAATTGAAGCAATTAAAGATATTAATCGTACTATTTTTGACGATTATATTGAAGTATACGGATTTCTAGAAAACAATTTATTAAATAAACCATATATCTTAATTACAAGAGATAATGAATTTAAAATGTATGATGGTACACCAGAACTTGAGATAAATAATTTAAGATCTGGAAAGCTAACTTTTAATTTACATCATAAGAAATTTAAACATAAAGTTGATTTAGGAAATGTTAGATCGAAGAATTTATCTGTTCCAGTAAGTCTATTATATGATGAAAGAATCTCAAATATTAATAATCATGTAGGTTTAGGTTTTAAATGGAACTTAAATCAAAGAATTGAAAGATCAAGTTTTTCATCAAAACTACTTTCAAGCAAAGAAATTAAATATTATGATGCAAATAATAATTGTCATGTGCTATATGAAAAATGGTTTTATGAACAGAATAATGTAAGACACTATATTATTAAAGATAAGGTGTATATTGGTAGTGATCAGAAATTAAAATATAAAAATGAAGATGGAGTAGAATTTGATGTTGAATATGAAGTTGTAAGTGATAATAATCTAAGATTTATTTCATTAAGAGATCAATATACTTATCATTCTAAAGATGATATGAAATGTAATAAGAAATATTATATGCTATTAGAAAACTATACTAAACTTGAATTAGAGTTTAATAATGGTTTTGTAAGAGTGCCACATTTTTATTCATTAGTGAGTACATCTGCTAATGTATCAATAAATGATTTAATTGCTGAGTCTGGCGCAGGAAATACCTCTTATAATACATTAGATTCAATCAATAAATCGACTATTAATTATGTAAAATGTTATAAATATGAAAATGGTAAATACTATGATGTTTTTGACAATGAACTTGGTGTAGAAAATATTGATAGTCCACTATTATATGAAAATGAAGAGTATTATGTAAGGGGTTTATCAAAGAAACATATTATTCATTTAGATGATAATGATTCAACATTCTATTCAAAATTTGATGATTCTTATAAAATAAATGTATTAATTGATAAAGAGTATTATTTAGATAAAAGTGTTAAGTTAACTGATGTTAATCAAACAGAAGATTTAGCAAATGTTGAAAATCAAATCATTGAAACAGAAAATTATATTAATTCTTTAAAAGAACAAGTAAAACAAATTTCTGATAATGTAATATCATATGAAAATGAATATTATCATTATGACATTATGAATGGAATTGAAAAGATGTTAAATTCATTAAGTGAAGAAATTAATAATACTAGTGAAAGTGAAACATATACTGAAGAAATTCAAACACTGATAGATAGTTACAACGAATTAAGCGAAAAATACAAATTAGATAAATATAATTATGATATGAAGAAATTACATAATAATATCTGTGATGTAAATAATCAATTAAGAGAATCGCTTAATACTTTAACTACATATGAAATTAAACTTCAAAATTTATATGATATTAAAGAAAATTTAATTAAATCATTAAAAAATGAAGTTCAAGATATAATATTAGATGAAGAAGGAAATTATTTAGGATTTGATTATTTTGGAAAGTTAGTATATATTGCTGATGCGTTTGAAAATGAAATTTCAATCAATTATTATAATGATAGAATTGTTTCAATTATTGGTAAAGATGAAAAGATTTATCTTAAGTATAATGCTATAGATCTAGTTGAAACTCTTACTAATAATGATGGAATAGAATATAAGTTCTATTATGAAGATAACAAGTTAATTAAAATATCATATTTAGGTGATAGAAATGAAGTAGAGCAAATGTTATTTGAATATAACGATAATAATATTTTAAATGTTATAACAGATGCAAGTGGATTAAAAGTTAGATTTACTAATCCAGATAATAATATGTATTTAATAAATCAATATTCTAATGTTTCATCATTTACAACTGAAAATATTA
>CAZHQU010000248.1:0-3099 GCA_964534245.1 uncultured Coprobacillus sp. | reverse complement strand
GTTTTCATAATCCTAATGAAGAAAATGGATATTTAAGTAATTGGTATTTGTCTGATTTTATACATGATAATATCAAATTTTCTTCAATGGAACAATATATGATGTATAATAAAGCTAAGTGTTTTAATGATTTAGTTGTTGCTGAAGAAATTCTTAAGACTAACGATGTTAGTAAAATAAAATTTTTAGGAAGAAAAGTATCAAATTATAATGAAAACTATTGGAATGGTGTTAGACAAATAATTATTTATGAGGGATTAATTGCTAAGTTTAGTCAAAATAAAGATTTAAAACAATTATTAATTGATACTGATGATTCTTTAATTGCTGAATGTGCAGTGAATGATAGAATATGGGGTATTGGGTTATCAATGACCAATCCTGATAGATTTAATATTGATAAGTGGAATGGTACTAATCTCTTAGGTTACGCACTTATGAGAGTTAGATCTAAATTAATTAATGAAAATATATGAGAAAAAGCTGGCTTAATTGCCAGCTTTTATTCTCTATAGCCATTAACAGGATTCCATCTTGAATTTGGATCTGTTGGCTTTGATAATAATATTAAAGTAATTACCAATGCTATTATTGCAGTTACAAACATGAAAATTACCCAAAAGTCTTTTGCCATAAATGCTCTAAACATATATGCAACAATACCATAACCTAAAATTGTACTATAGGCTCCTGATTTATTTGTATCATGGAATCTTCTAACACATAATGTCATGGTTGGGAAAAATGTTAAAAATTGGTACAATAAAGCATATGTTGAGGATACTAAAAACGTTAATAGTAGAACAATGACGATATTTGTTACAAAAGGTATATAAAATTCCTTTAATGATGCAACTCCTCTAGCATCAAAATATTTCTTAAAGTATTCAGTATAACATTCCCAAACAGATAAGTTTCTATATGGATCTGTAGGTATTTTATTAATTAATTGTTTTCCGCATTTATCACAATAGTAATTATCATCTGGATTATATGATCCACATTTATCACAATGCATAGTTTCCTCCTATTTTTTCTTATACATCCTTACATGTTTGACACCATCTTCATATGAGTAAATGTCAGTTTTAGTGTATCCGTTTTTTGTATAAAATTCACTGACTCTATCTTGTGCTTCTAATATAATATCATTATCGCATATACGCTCTAAAAGCATAAGAAGAAGTGAACCAATCTTATTTTTTCGATATGACTTTTTAACACAAATTCTGCCAATGTGTGATATATTATTCTCATTATATATTCTACCTACCCCAATAACAGTTGATTCGTGATAGATTACAGCATATTTAGAAATATTATCATATTCGTCAAATTCTACTTGAAATCCTTGTTCTTCAACGAAAACTTTATTTCTTAAGTCGATTATATCATTAGATAGTTTATCTTCAAATTTGTATGTGTAATCATTTGCTATCATATAGATTTCTTTTTTTAATACATTTAGAATATCTTTACTTTCAAGCTTAGTAATGATTTCACCATTTTTAAATAAAACAGCACAATTTTTACCACCAGCAATGCCAACATTAGCCTCTTTTGCTTCACCAGGACCATTAACAACACAACCCATTACAGCAACTTTGAAGTTTTTATTGAATGTGTTAATATATTCATTAATTTCATTTGCTATAGGTAACATATCATATTCACATCTCCCACAAGTTGGGCATGATATAAGCTTTGGTTTATCATATTTATCTATACTTGATAAAATTTCGATTGCCGCTTTAACTTCTTTAATTGGATTATCAGTTAAAGATACCCTAATAGTATCTCCAATCCCTTTAAGAAGAAGTGATCCTAAGGCAATGCTAGATTTAACTAATCCTTCATATTCTAAACCAGCTTCAGTTACGCCTAAATGTAATGGATAATCATATTCTTGAGATAACAATTCATATGCTTCAATTGTCTTTAATACATTAGATGCTTTAACAGAAATACAAATATCATAGAAATTTAAATCTTCTAATATTTTTATATGTTCTTTAGCTGATTCAACTAAAGCTTTTGGAGTATTACCGTATTTTTTATAAATATCTTTATTGATTGATCCACTATTTACGCCAATTCTAATTGGAATATTATAAGCTTTACATTTCTCAACAACTAATTTAATATGTTCAGGATTAGTAATATTTCCTGGATTAAGTCTTAATTTAGATATACCATTTTCAATAGCAAGAAGAGCAAGTTTATAATCAAAATGTATATCCGCAACAATAGGTCCTATTGCAACTCTTGTAATATACGCTAAAGCTTTTGCGTCATCTTCATCCGCTACAGCAACTCTTACAATGTCACAACCTTTAGAAAATAGCTCATTTACCTGAGCTATTGTTTTTTGAATATCACTTGTTTTAGTATTAGTCATACTTTGGATGGCAATTTTATTACCACCACCAATTTTGACTCTACCTACATTAATTATTTTTGTTTTAACCATAAATCATCCTTTAATCAAAATATTATTTATTTTCTTCAGAAGAAGGAGTTTCTTTTACAGTTCTAGTAGTTTTTGTTGAAGTTTTTTTTGTTGATGTTTTTTTTGTTGTTTTTGTTGGATCAACAACTTTTTTACGTTTTTTCTTCTTTCTTTGAGGACTTCTAATATGTTGTTCACGTAAAATATTATAAATAGTACTACGTGATAAATCATATCCTCTCTCATTCATTGCTTTGGCAAATTCAGTGAAGTTTGTTCCACGGAATTCAACACGGTAAATATGAGCAAGTTCTTTACGTATTGTTTCTTCATAAGTATTAACAGGTTTGTGATATCTATTCTTATGGATAACGCCTTCCTCACCTTGATCTAATACTTGTCTTTTTAAGTTTCTAACTTGGCGAGTTGTAATTTTAAGAAGTTTTGCAGCTTTAGGGCCATTGATTTCCCCAGCAATTAATCGATTGATAACACGAAGTTTTTTCTTTTCAATTCTTTTAAGCTTAAGCTTTTTAACTTCTTGTTCTTGAACAACCGCTGTTTCTTTGACTGTATCGTTCATTATTATTCTCCTTATATTATTATATAAATATTTCCTAATAAATATTATACTAAAATTTCATCTAAAA
>CAZHQU010000247.1:0-3105 GCA_964534245.1 uncultured Coprobacillus sp. | reverse complement strand
GTTTTAATTTTAGTGATATATTAGATAATTATAAAAAAAGTCATAATATAAAATTATCTAATGAATTTATTAATGAATTAGACGGAGGAATTAATTTTAAATATATTCAAAATGTTTTTCAATTTGATATTTTATATGAAAATGAAAAATATGAACTTGACTATAATGATAAGTTTTATAAAGTATATAAGGACTATGAAGAGTTACGAAATTTTAAATATATAACTAGTGATTCACATATGTATAGACTTTTAGTTAACGAACTAATTTATACAGAGATATCTGGAGTTACAAGATTAGCTTATTTCGACGTATATAATCATATAAATCTTGTTGGATATACAGATGTAAGTCCTTATTCTGTTTCGTTTACGTTTGATAATATAAGATGGTATGAGTTTAGTGATATGGAAGAACTTCCTCAAAAAATAGGATTAAGAAAAACTTATATCAAATTAAGAAAATTAAATGGTAGCATTAATGAATTTGTTTTCAATGATGATGAAATTAATGCTGAATGTGAATTGTTTTTTGATTATAATGGGACAAAGTTTTCAGATGAATTTGCAAACAAAGGTAAAATTATTTTGCGCTTTTTCGAAAGTGAAATTAATAGTATTCAAAATGGACAAAATGTCATTGATAGAATTAAATATGGTACTAGTTATATAAAACCAGAAGTAATAGATAACGAGTTATATATAATGTTTTTAAGTTCAACTGTTATAGATTCTGTTCATAATGACTTAATGAAAACTGAACTTGAACAATATTATGATGAATTAATCGATTATGTTTTGAAAGACTATATTTCGGTTACTACAGATAATGTTACAAAATATTATAGTTGTTTGTCAGTGAATGATATTAAAAAATTGATTAACAAAGAGGTTAAATAAATGAAAAAAATAATAATTATATTTGTAATAATATTTATCTTGGGCATTACCAATGTGAAAGTACTAGGCCATGAAAAAGACTTAGATATAAATCACGAAAATTGTGTTGCAAATGTTGATGAAAACTGGTATTTGTTAGGTAGTTATGATCCTATTGAACATATATATTTTGGAAATCATTTTCCGCATAACACAACCATAAAGTACCATATTCATAATAAAGCTAAGGAGATTGATTATACTTGGACAGATGATATATCTTTAGAAGTGGCTAATAATATTCAAATGTCATTTGTCAATAGTATGTTATTATGGAATAATGTATATTATTTTTCTTATGATGAATTAGGAAATAGAATTTCAAATAAAATCATTAATGTAGAAAAAGGTAGCGAAGACATCCATAATTTATGCATATATCCAATTAAGACAGATGAAAATTATGCTGCTGCAATTTGGCCAGATAGAGATTCATATATTCCTGATACAGAAACAAATACAGAATCTAATTCAAATATTACAACAAAACATTATATGAAATACTATTGTTATGTAAATATTCCATATTTTTATAATAGTGGATATAGCTCAGTAGATAAGCTTAATGAAACTTTAGTGCTTGCAGGTGCTCACGAATTAGGACATGCATTGGGCTTAAGAGATTTAGATAAATATTGTTCAGAGTATTTTGTAGAAGTAGAGGACGATACTGGTGAAGAAGAATATGAAATTCCAGAATTACATCATCAAGAAATGTTAATGGGATATGGTGACCGTATAAATAACTTTATTACATATTATGATATTGCAGGAGTGTCAATAACAAGAGGATATCATACAGATGAAGATCATGTGTGGATGAAAAGAACAAATGAAGATGATACAATAGACTTAATATGTGCGCAATGTAATGGAGTATTATTTGATGTAGATTTATTTGAATATTCACCTTTATATACAAATAAACAAATTAATGAATATCAAAGCTGTGTACACTATGGTGGAGAGAATAATAATATGTTATTAGTTGCCACTAATGGAGAACAAGATTTTTATAAATGTCAATATTGTAGGTATATTGAAACTATTAATAAAAAAATTTCAGTTGATATAGATAATAATTCATATTTTGATACCTCAATTGATAGCAATTACACATCAGTATATGAATTAAACATTAATAATGATGGTGAATATGTATTTTACTTTAACAAAATTAGAGATGTTGAAATTACACTTTATGATGAAAACTTTAACGAGCTTTATACTTATGATAGAAATAAGTATGAATATGATTTACATTGGATAAAAACATTATCTAATGGCAAATATTTCTTGAAAATAAAGAATTTAATGGATTTTAAAAAATATTATAATGGTATAATTATTAATTTAAGTAATAACGTACAAATAAAATTTTGTAATAATAGTATTTTACAATCATATAATAACAATAATAGAGAATTTTATTATAACAATCATTTAGGTGAAGGCTTTTATAAATTTACTTTATCAGGAAAAATAAATTCGGACAATCAGTTAGATATTAATGAAAATAGTTTTAATATTTATCATTACAGTTCAAGTCTAAGTAGATTGGAATTAATAAATAAATATAATGTATTATCATTAAAGGATAATTCAATATCTAGAGACAATGAAAACACTATTTATGTATATTTACCAGAAAATGAAATGTGCTATATTAATATTAATTTACCTTTGAATGAATATTTAGAAATAAATATGGATATCGAAAAAGTATCCGAAACTTCTGAAATTAATGTTTTTGAAGAAAATAATTTATTATGTTGTGAAGAGATAAATTTGATATATAATGTGAATTATAAATATGATTATTTCAAGAAATTGAAAATTTATCAAAGTAGTAATTTTTATATTAATAGTATTTACAACGGAAACCAAGTAGATAATATCAAAATAGTAATTCTAAAAAGAGTAATTGAAGGCAACCTGAATTATTTAACGCTTTGTTATGAAGGAATTTTAAATAATAATTATTCTGTAAGAAATGATTACATTAGTTTAGTTAATGGAGATTATTATATTGGTTACATTAATTTACAAGAAGGAATTATTGAAAATGTAACAATAACTAGAGATGTAACTAATACATTAGAGTCAATTAATAATGGAATAATAGTTGATCCATCAAGTGCAGATTACTGTGGAACACAAATAAGTA
>CAZHQU010000246.1:0-3158 GCA_964534245.1 uncultured Coprobacillus sp. | reverse complement strand
AACCGAAAACGATTAGATAAAGTATTCTTTATTAAAGCATGTTGCGTATTTCTAGTTTTATTAGCTTCCGCTGTTTTATTAAATGAAGTAGTATATGCTTCACTAAGTGCAAATGGAAACTCTGAATCATTTAATATGTTCTATATTAGTCAATACTTTGACTGTACACTTCCATTATTAAATATTATATATAAAGAAGTTCCATATTTTATATTCTTCTTAATATATTGTTTTGGATTTATATTAATTGGTTTTATAATTCTATTTGTTACATCTAGAATAGTTAAGCTAGTAAATAATCGAGGTAATCATGAAAATAAATAACAAAGTTATTATAGCTATAATATTTATTATTGTAGAGATAATTCTAGGCATAATGGTTCAAACAACTAGTGGTAGTTTAAATACCACTAGTTCATTTTTGGTAGTTATCTTTGCATTTGTATTTTCACTATTGATGTTTAAAAAGAAAAAGGCATTTATACTATTGTCAATAGCATTATTGTGTACAGTTTTTGCTGATTTGTTTTTAGTAGTATTAAAACCTATGAAACAAGTTCTAGCAATGTTCTTCTTCTCGATAACTCAAATTTGTTATTTTTTTATTATATCCTTTAATCAAAATACCCTAAAAGAAAAAAAGATACATATTGTTATTCGATCAATCGTTATAATAATTGTATTATTATTAACTTTTATTGTATTAAAAGAAAATACTAACCTATTAAGTTTAATATCCTTATTTTATTATGCAAATTTAATTATGAATATAGTATTTAGTTTTAGAATGGACAATAAGTCATTAATATTTTCTATAGGTCTAATTCTATTTGCTTGTTGTGACTTATTAATTGGATTAGATATAATGGATTCTTCATTTATTAAATTAAAAGAAGGAACTATTTTATACTTTCTAGCAAACCCAGGTTTCAATTTAGCGTGGGTGTTTTATGTCCCCTCACAAATGTTACTTGGATTATATTCTACACAAATTGATAAATTAACAAATATTTAAATAATTATTCACATTTTACTAATTTAATAGTATAATTAGTTATGTAGATATAAGGAGAAAGATATGTCAAAAGAATCTAAAATTGTAAAAGCAAAATGTAAAAAGACAGGACAAAAGTTTGGTTTAGAGGTCCAAAAATATGGAGCCAATTATGAAGTCGTTAATATGGTACATTTTACTGAAGAAGAAATGAATATAGTTTCAACTGAAATTAGAGAACCAAATTTAAAATCACATGAAAATTTAAAACCTTGTTCCAAATGTGGTAATAGGAAGGTTTCTGGATGCAGTTGCTTCCGAA
Organism: uncultured Coprobacillus sp.; assembly: GCA_964534245.1. Classification (GTDB taxonomy): domain Bacteria; phylum Bacillota_I; class Bacilli_A; order ML615J-28; family CAG-698; genus CAG-698. The sequence goes on along the minus strand of CAZHQU010000246.1, from coordinate 1,842 downwards.
AAACTATAAGATGTAGTAAAGATATGCCTTATAAACTTGAATGTTTATATTGTGATCAATTCGAAATTGACTATACAAGAGGTTCTGGAATAGGTCCATATACAGAATGGGCTGGTTTAAGCAATATACCAGATGCAATAAAAGATAGCTATGGTAATCCATTAGGTAGTCAATACGATTTAGCCAAAGATGGTAGCTTTGTTGGATATTCTATCGTTGTTCTTTTCTTATGTTCAGATAGAACATCTAATTTTAACGAACCTAAAAAAGCACTAGAAAAGAAAGGTTTTTCAGTTTATGTATATGATAACATCTCAGCAAATGATTTAAAATATAAACTAAGAGATGATAAAACACAACTTTGGATTATTTCAGATAGAGTTGCAAAACTTAATAGAGAACATTATGATATTATTCAAGAATACCTTAACTCAAATCATGGTGTATATATTTGGGGAGACAACTTGCCATATTACCAAGATGCAAATGCTATTTTAAGAAGAGCATTTAACACTGAAATGTATGGTGATAGCTATGGGGATAAAGTATTAGGAATTCAACCTAGAAATGGGGAAGCTGGAATTATAGCAAATCACCCTATTACAACTGGTATTGTTAACTTCTATGAGGGTATAACTATTGCTGAAGTATATACAAAAGGAATTCTTACACCATTAATCTATGGATCAAATAAGAAAGTTGTTGCTGCATACTATAGCAAAAATAATAAACGAGTAATTGTTGATGGTGGATTTACTAGACTATATTATAAATGGAATAGTGCGGGAACAGATAGATATATCGTTAATGCCGCCGCATGGCTTACTAACATAGAATATTTTGGTTATCGTCAATAATAAAAACCGAGGGTTACTCGGTTTCAGAGCGTTGACAAATTAAAATTTGGCAACGCTTATTTTATTTAGTGGGAATGATTTATCATTTTAAACTATAATCTTAAATATAAGGGGGAGTAAACGTTCAATTATGGTAGAAATCTGTATCAATTGTGGAGAAAATATAAAAATTCACTTTTCAATGCTTTTAAAAAGTGAATTTGTCATCAGTCTGAAACCGAGGGTTACTCGGTTTTATTTTTTTGACTAAATATATCATCTAAAAACATATGTAATACTTTATCATATAAGCAATAGAATACTTCATTTTTGTTTAACGCAATAACATTTCCTGTTTTGCTCGTGTCTACTTTCTTAACTATAATATTTAGTCTTTTAGGTATAAATATAAAAGCTTTCTTTTCTTCAATTATACTAGTATAATCACCAATCACTGCTAAATAATCTTCATACTTATATTCTTTTTGTTTCAATAATTCTTTTATAACAAATTTTTCTTTATAAAATATGATCTTATTTAGCACTTTAAGCTTATATATAAACAAAAGAGCAAATATCAAATATAATAATATCATTACACCAACACCTATAAACTTAAGTAAATCAGTCTCAGCATCTCTAAATATAAAATAGCTACCTACACCAAATAAAGGTATTAGAGTAAAGAAAGCTATTCTATTAGATAATGAATGCATATACTTCTTAAAATAAACAATATCCATAATAGTTAGTCTCCTTTATATAACTTTCTTTTCAAATACTACATAATTAAATTCATCGAGTTTATAAACTAACAAATAATATATTTTATATTTAACATGAAATCTGTATCTCATAGCTTTCTTTATATTATAAATATTTTTAAAATTTATCCCTACTTCTTTATTATCACAAATACATTTGTTTAAAGATATTTTTTTACCATATACTGAAAACTTTTCTTTAAACTTTACTTTACATAGATAACTCCATTCATAATTATTAA
>CAZHQU010000245.1:0-3171 GCA_964534245.1 uncultured Coprobacillus sp. | reverse complement strand
TACATCTTTGTCTATTGAGCCATAATATTTAATATTATACTTACTTGCTAAAGGAATAAAATGAGGATTATTTTGGTGAGATTTTTCATTTAAGGCTTGTGCCAGAATGTTATCACCCATGTATTTTTCTCTTTTTTCAGAATACTTCATTGCCTGATAACTTCTATTTTTATCTTTAGTTAACAATATTAAATTACCTAATCTTTGGCGATTCCTCTTAAATTCTACTTCATCTTTAAATAAAGAATCATAATCATCAAATGAATCTGGAAGAATATGTTCTATATCATAAGGATTTTTTGCCTTACGATTTACATATTCATCGAATTTATTTGTATATGTCATATTTTCGTAAATATAAGATGTATATCTCGCTAAAAAATGTAAAGCGTATCTTCTAAAGAATTGATTATCATATTCTAAGTAATCAAATCTATCCCAACTTAATGAGAATGATTCTAATGCTTTATGTAATATAATAGCAATAGTCTTAACATTTTGATTTCTAATATTTACCATTACTTTGAATAACGAAACTTTATTAGTATTCCAGTTTGCTTTTCTTAAATTAAGAATTTTTCTAGAAGCAAAAATATCTACAAATTCAGCTACAAGTTTAATCTTTTGATTTACTATTTCTGTAGTATCATTTTTATCAACAGCAGACATCATTAACATAATTTGATAGTTTAAATCTCTATTAGCATTGTAAAATACTTTTTCAAATCTAGGCGTTAATTTCTTTGAATAATCTTTGATTTTAACATAAAGATCTACCATTTGTTTCATTTCTTTTGTAACGAACTCTTTATATGCTAATGCAGAATTTAATCCCATTGCTTTACTTGCATTAGCTCTAACCCATGTATGAAATTTTTCGCCTAAAAGTTCATAATCTTTATCTTCTGAATCCTTTTTACCTTCACGAAGTGTTCTAGCATAATTACCTCTTAGCCACATAGATATAAATTCAACATCAGCAGTATTTACTACACCACTTTGTTCACTTTGAGCCATACCCTTAATTTTATCAGTAAGAGTTTGCCATACTTTGTTCACTTCATTTTTCTCGCTATTTGGGATTTCATTGATAATTTGTGCCTTTAACATTTCACTACTATTTAAACTTAAGCCTCTATCATTCATAGTAATGAAAATTGTGTGTGCTTCTTTTTCAGAAGGTGCAACTAATTCAAGTAAAATTACCTTTTTAATTAACCAATAAGCAAAATAAATTAATGATTGATGTTTTAATTGTTCAGGAAATAAATCTTCAATATCTTTATATCTTTCTAATAAGTTTCTTGAACTTTCATTTTCTGGTTCAAAATCTGTTTTATTACTAAACAGATTTTCCATACACTTTTTTCTTTCTTCAACACAAATATTGAAATCTTTTTTCTCAAAATTACTTGAATATATTAATGTAGGAATAACTTTTTCAATTTCTTGTTCTACATCATCTGCTTTTAATAAATTATAAATATAAATTAATAATAAACTTAATGAAGTTAGTCTTTGTTGACCATCAATTATTTCTCTACCTGCATAATCATCGGTTCTAATAATACATCCCATATAATAACAACCATATTCTGCAACTTCTTCAGGAGATAAATGATTATATTGAGGATTTTCATAATACTTTAAAAATCCATTAGTTAAATCTTCAACTAATTGTTCAATTTGTTTCCTTCCCCAACGATATTCTCTTTGATAAACATCAACGGTGAATTTCTTATTCGTAAGTATTTGTTCTAAACTACTTGTTTTATCAATCTGTTTCATGTCATAATCCTCCCGTTTACATTAATCCTTGATATTTCTCAAAGTATTGAGTAAGCAATTCTATTACTCTTTCTTTCTTTTTAGCTTTACCACCAAATATTGACATCGGAGGTAAAATCTTATCTATATCTGTTCCAATAGTTTTAATTTCACCATTCTTAAATGCGTTTTTCATAAACTCAAATGTTTCATCATATTTAAGATCTTCAGCAGTAATGATAGTTTCTAAATCTTCTTTAGATTTTTGTTCAATAAACGCTTTCCAATCATCCGGTACATTACTATCTAAATTAATTGATTCTAAGAATGCTTCAATTAATAATTTCTTACTTCTTAATAATGCAGAACCATCAATTAAATTCTTAATAGAGGCAACAATCTCATAATCTGTACAATGTGATTCATGGTATTTTTCAATTAACATCAAAATATAATCAATATTAATATCCACTTGTTTTACAAGTTCCATTTCAAATACTAAATCATCATTAATATTTTCTTTTTTACCTTCTCCACCTGGTCTATATTTATCATATAAATCCATATACATACTTCTATAATTTTGCATTTCAAAATCAGTTAATTTTTCATTCCCTTTGAATTGGTCGAAAGCAACCAAAATATTCATTACTCTTAATAACTTACTAAATAAATTGATAAACGCTTTTTCTTTTGATTCACCAATAATCATTTCACCAATAGGGAAGTCTAATAACAATTTATCGACAAAGTCAACATAACCAGGATGATGCTTACCATCTTTTTCTTCATATCCATAATAATATGAATCATAATCTTTAAGTAAAACTACACCACCAGCATCTTTATCTCCAAACAATGAAATTGCTTCTTCAACTTCTTTTTGAAGATTTCTAAAACATACAATGTTTCCGTAAGTTTTAACAGAATTTAAAATACGATTAGTTCTAGAAAATGCTTGAATTAATCCGTGATATTTAAGATTTTTATCTACCCATAATGTATTTAATGTAGTAGCATCGAATCCAGTTAAAAACATATTTACTACAATTAATAAATCTATTTCTCTATTTTTCATTCGTAATGATACATCTTTGTAATAATTTTGGAATTTATCACTTGAAGTATCATAGTTTGTTTTAAACATTTCATTATAATCTTGAATTGTCATTTCAAGGAAAGCTCTAGAGGATTGATCTAATTCTTCTGCTGATTCATTGTTTTCATCGCTCATAAAGAAACCCTCTGGATCCTCATTAACACCAAAACTATAAATAGTTGCTATTCTTAGTTTTTGAGCCTCTGGAAGGTTTTTCATTTGTTTTTTAAACTCTGTATAATATAATTTAGCACTTTCAATAGAAGCTACTGCAAAGATTGAATTAAAGCCTGTTAATCTTAATT
>CAZHQU010000244.1:0-3185 GCA_964534245.1 uncultured Coprobacillus sp. | reverse complement strand
ATAAAATTAGAATTATTGGCTAATTTTCCAATAGATATAAATAAATTCATAAGAGAAAATGAAAATATTTATAATGAAATAAAAAAATATTCACAATTTTTAAATGAAGATTTACTAGAAATACTCGATAATTTATCGTTTGTTTTTGAAAAAGATATTCCTGAGAAAGCATTAATGAAAAATTATAAAAATAGTTTAGCTTATTTTTCATTAGCATCAAGATTATGCGATGAAGAAAGATATGCTGAAAGTATTTTTATGGCAAAGAAAGCTGAAACGATTCTAATAGAAGAAAAAAACTATAAACGATTACTCCATCTGAATACTAAAATTATGCATTGTTTAAACTTATTATAAAATTATAAGGAATGCTTTGAACTATGTGAAATGCAGTTATTGACAATTGATTGTTTTACTGATGTAGATTATGAATATCAATATACAATTCAAAATCTTGTAATCAGTGCTCTGGCTTTAAAGAAATATAAGTATGTAGAGGAGATACTTTTAAATAAAGAAAAAATATATATTAATGAATGCTTTTGTTTGCTAGTTGCTGAATATAAATTAAATAAGAATAATTATAAAGAATACTTTAAATACTATTATGAAAATAGTAAAGATGAAATGAAAGAACTTTTAAAAATATTAGATAATTATTTAAAATCAGGTAACAAAAAAGTATTAATGAAACTGGAAAACACAAAAATTCTTAAGAAAACATTAATGGTGTTAAAAATAGCGTAAATTTTAAATAATTCATTAAAACACATTTCTGCTACTCTATGAGTAGCGGATTTTAATTTTTAAGTAAAAAATGCAATTTACGCTATAAAAAATAAAATCAGATTAATTGTAATAAAGAATGCAATATTATATAATTAATTGATTTATAAATCAAAAATTTTTAAGAAAGGAATTTAATTATGAAAAAATCAGTAAGAGCATTAATAATATTGCTTGTAGGAGTATTTTTTAGTATTAGTATATTGTTTGATAATAAATATTTAAAATTAGATACATCAATTATTAGTAACGAAATCGTTGAAGAGGATTTAATTAGTGAAAATGACATAAAAGCCTTATTACCGCCATTAGATGATGGAGAAGAAGGAGATAATAATGGAACTCATTGCCAAAATAATGAGACAAATATTAGTTAAATGAAAATTATAAGAAGTAATGTTATAATTTATAAGTTTTCTAAATAATAGAATTGTCTTAATATAATATATATGGCTATATTAAGATTAGGAAAATGCTGAAGAAAATGTTATAAAATAAAAAAAATATATTGAAGATATCGTTGTTATGTGTATTCTTGCTTATCAGTTATGGAATAGATATGACTATATAGGGAGACTTTGCCTATTACATACGAGAAATATAAACTGTATCACATTCAATAAAAATGGTAATTAAATGAAGAAGGTAAAACAAATAGAAATTTTAATTGTTCCATGATAGATAGGAGGAATAAAAGCAGAATGTATTAATGCGTGTTTTAGTTATGCTTCTTGGGTAGAACACTAAAATTTATGGAAAATATATAGGACATTTTATGTCGATGACTTAAAACCTGATTTATTTAATCGTCGTCGTATATCTTATAAAAGTTAGTATGTTAGTTTTAGAAAGTGTTGAAGAAGAAAGATTTAATGTAGATAGAACTTTATACATAACATAAAAGAGTAATTATCTCGAAGTAACTATGACTAATGTTGCTTCAAGTGAAATTGTTGGATATAATGATTGTCATTTTCTAATGTATTAATTATAATGAATCAAAACAAGATGAGTCTTATTGAATTAATGATTGTTTATATGGTAAATACTTAACATTTATTCTAGATAATCCTGATAGAGAAGGATATACTTTTAAAGGAAGGTTTAAAAACCTGAGTGTATAAACGAATGGGTTTTCGACAAAGATGCATTACTATAAATTAAATTGTCGAAATGGGAAAAGAAATATATAAAGAAACAAAGTTATATGATAAATGAGTGTGGAATTCAAATTACAATAGAAGCTGGAATGTTTTATAATTTATATAGAAGGTTTAGTAAAATGAAGAAAATAATTTCAATATTAATAATAATGATTTTAATTATTTCATTGTCTAGATGTGAAAAAGCATCTAGTTATACAGAACAAGAACTTATAAGAAATATTTCAGAAATCATTGAAGAAAAGTATAAAGATAATAATATTACATATAAATTAAGATCAGTGTATGATTATAATGATAAACTATCTTATTTTGTTGTTGATTTTTCAAATAACACTTATTTTTATATACAAATACGAGAAAAAGATGAATCACTTTTATGGGACCAACTCTATATATAAAAGATACTACAGAAGTAAATAGTAGACCATGGAAAAAAAGTATAATAGTTAACGAAAATGGGAAATTAATAGAAAAGTTCGAAAAAGATTCAAATGGGAATGATATTTATTATACTATCATTTTGATGTTGCAAAAATTACTGAATAAGCTAAATGTTATTTAATAGAGATGAAATATACTGAACATAACTTTGTTACTTCAATAAAAAAACTAACTATAATTATTTGAACTTAATTACAGGTGAAGAATTTAATGAATATTCATCTAATGATTATCCAAATAGTTATATAGATTTTATACAAAAAGCAGAATTTAATTTATAAATTTATTATGAAAGGAATATCTTATGAAGAAAAATAAAAGTATAATATTAATTATTATTTTCATGTTTATTATTTTCATGTTTATTATTTCCATATATAAAATTGAACCAAAAGCAATGGGAATATATGAAAATTCAGAAAGGAATTATATTGAGGTCTTTAATTCTGATGGAACAATGAATAAAATAGAAACCTCTGTATCAAATACTAGTGAAATAGCTACTTTAACAATAGAAGAATATGAAGAGTTTGAAACAATAAAAGTTATGGATTCTGGTAAATCGGATGAAAATAGTCTTGTACTAGTATTTATGGGCGATGGTTTTACTTCCACAGAACAAAATATTTTTCTTGAAGAAGTTTATAAATTGTCGAATAAATTGTTTGGAAATTATGAAGAAAACATAAAAGGTGTTTACCCATTTAATTTGTTTAAAGAATTTGCAACAGTATATGCAGTAAAAGTTATATCAAATGAATCAGGCGTAAGTAGAGATGCAGATTCAAACAA
>CAZHQU010000243.1:0-3187 GCA_964534245.1 uncultured Coprobacillus sp. | reverse complement strand
TTTTTTGCATTTATGGGGTCCATTTTCATGCTTCGCTCCTGGAGAAAGGAACAGAGCATGAAAATTACTTATTACCACAATGATGAAACCGTTGTTATTGATGTTGATCCCGAATGGGGTGAGCTGGTTGTCAGCATGCATAAAGCTGAGCATTACGACAATCTTTCCAGAAGGAAAAACTGCTACTCCATGGATGCACTGGAGTATGAAGGTGCGGAATATGGAAAAGAGGACCCCGGGATTACCTCTTTTGGTGAGGATGACCCCGAGGCCATTGCCCAGGACGAGCTGAAACGGCTTGATCAGGGAATGGCAGCCTTGAATGAAAACCAGCGTGAAATTGTTTATCACCATGTGGTGGAAGGAAAGACCTTTGATGCCATCGCGGCTGAAAAAGGGGTGTCCAAGACTGCTGTGTATACATCTTACATGCGGGCCTTGAAAAAAATCAGAAGTTTTTTCAATTTAGACCGTTAACAAAAGGCCTCCTACAGCTGTATATCGGGGGAACGAATTAGGCCCCCGGAAAGGATGTGTGCTTATGAAGCATAAATTGGCCATCAGCTTCTCTCGCGAGGCTGACCAGGTCGGCATCATGCAGTGCAAAAAGGTCACTGTGCGCGAGAAGCTGCTCACCATGCTGTTGGGCCGAAAGCAGAAGGTTATGATCCTGATGCCTGCTGACAACGTCGCTTCCGTTGCCATCACGGAAATTGCGGAAGGTGGTGTTGGCGTATGAGCCGCATGAAGCTCCTGGCGGATGTTGTTCAGGATATGCGAAACCTCGCAGATAGTCTCCAGACTTTGGTCGATGCCTTAGCTGAGCCTGAACGTTTTGAAACGTCCGATACTCCTGCCGCGCCTGCGGCACCGACTGTAGTAACTCCGGAGCCTCCTGCACCGAATCCTGCTGAAAAGAAGGACGAGGTAACTAAAGCCCAGGTTAGAACGGTTTTAACTGAGAGAAATCTCAAGGGCTTAACCAAAGAGGTCCGGGCGCTGCTTAAGAAGTATGGTGCCAACAAGCTCTCTGAGGTGTCTCCAGCTGATTATCCCGCACTGCTGGCGGATGGCCTAGCTCTTCCCGATCCTCAGAAGGAGGAAACCGATGCCTCCTGAGAAACATGCAAAGCTTGGACCTTCTGGCGCACACCGCTGGATCAACTGTACTCCTTCAGCCAACCAAGAGTTGGAGTTTGAGGACAGTACCTCTGAGGCTGCTGCTGAAGGTACAGCTGCTCATGCGCTGGCTGAGTTCAAGCTCAAAAAAGCCCTGGGTCGGGATGTTGTTCGTCCTGAGAGCAAATACGACGGCCCTGAAATGGAGACCCATACAGATGACTATGTACAGTTTGTCATGGAATCTGTAGAGGAAGCTAAGCAACACAGCCCCGACCCTTTGGTTCTGGTGGAGCAGCGCTTGGACTTGTCCTGCTATGTTCCTGGGAGCTTTGGTACGGGCGACTGCCTGATTGTGGCGGATCGTTGGCTGCATGTCATTGACCTTAAATATGGCAAGAGCATCAAGGTTGACGCAGAAGAGAACCCCCAAATGATGCTGTACGCACTTGGTGCGGTACACCTCTTGGATGGCCTCTATGAAGTGGAAAAAGTGGCGGTGACAGTTTATCAGCCCCGCCGAGAGAACATTTCCACCTGGGTCATTACTGTTGATGATTTGCTGGCATGGGCAAAGGAGACTCTTATTCCCAGGGCAGAAATGGCAGAGAAGGGTGAAGGCGAGTTTATCCCGGGCCCTTGGTGCACGTTCTGCAAAGCGGCAGTTAAGTGCCGCGCTAGGGCCGAGAGTAAGCTCCAGCTCGCTCAGTACGAGTTTGCCAAGCCCCCACTTCTGACTGACGAAGAAATCGAACAGATTTTGGGTAAGCTGGACGATCTGACCAAGTGGGCGAATGAGATCGTGGCCTATGCACAGAGTGAGGCCATCAACCACGGTAAGGTTTGGAACGGCTATAAGCTCGTGGCCGGAAAGACAAACAGACGCTACAGTGACGAAGCCGCTGTCATTGAAGCGGTAAAAGCCGCCGGGTACACCGACATTTTCAAAAAGAGCCTGATCCCCATCACGGACATGGAGCGACTCCTAGGTAAGAAGAATTTCGCAACCATCCTGGGTAACTTGATAACGAAGCCCCAGGGCAAGCCGACGCTTGTTCCGGCATCTGACAAGCGACCCGAGATTACAACTGTAGGTGCCGAATTCGACTTTAACGACAATATGGAGGTTTAACACTATGTCTACTATGAAAAATCCTACTAAGGTTATCACCGATGAAGTCCGTTTCTCTTACGTTCACATTGACAAGCCCAATTCCGTCAATGGCGGCACCCCCAAGTACAGTCTCTCTGTCATCATTCGCAAGGATGACATCAAAACCCTGAATTTGGTCAATGCGGCTGTGGATGCTGCAATTAAGGAGGGTGCCGCCAAGTTTGGTGGCAAGATCCCCAACAAGGCAGCGCTGAAGCTCCCCCTGCGGGACGGAGATCTCCGTGATGACGAGGCCTATCAGGGCTGCTACTACATCAACGCAAACAGCACCACTCCTCCTCAGGTAGTTGACCGGAATCTCCAGCGCATTTTGGATCTCAGCGAGGTCTACTCTGGCTGCTATGGTCGCGTGAGCCTGAACATGTATGCCTTCAATTCCAACGGCAATAAGGGTGTGGCCTGCGGTCTGAACAATATTCAGAAGCTCCGCGACGGCGAGCACCTGGGTGGTAAGTCCTCCGCAGAAGACGACTTCGCTGTTGAAGTTGACACTGAAGCTGATGACGATCTGTTGGCATAAATGAGACCTATGGGTGGCGGGGGTTTACCTCTGCCACCCTCCTTCTAAGGAGCCCATATGAAAGAAATTCACATCGATATTGAAACCTATTCTGACGTTAATCTAGCGAAGAGCGGTGTGTACCGTTACTGCCAGTCTCCTGAATTCAGAATCCTGTTGTTTGCCTATGCAGTCGATGATGAACCGACTAAGGTTGTGGACGTCGCTGCCGGTGAAAGAATTCCGATCCCGGTGCTGACGGCTCTTCAGGATGACAATGTTGTGAAATGGGTGTTTAACGCTCAGTTTGAAAGAGTCTGCATCTCCAAATTCCTGGGAATGCCTGTAGGAAAATATTTGAACCCGGTATCCTGGCGCTGCTCCATGGTTTGGGC
>CAZHQU010000242.1:0-3195 GCA_964534245.1 uncultured Coprobacillus sp. | reverse complement strand
AAAATATCAAATTCTTATCTTATTAAATATTATAATTATATAGTCTTATTTTAGTTTATTACCATCACTAAACGCATTTCCAACTTTTCCAGACACTTTGTAATAGCCATGACCAGATGGTTCATAACAAATAGGGATAAATTTATCCATAGAGATTTTTCCGTCTTCTAAAATTGACTCATCAGCACTTACATTAACTATTTCAGCTAGATATAAATCTTCTTCTAAGATTTTGATTAATTTACATTCAATGCAAAGTGGTAATTCTTTTATAATAGGTGCATTAACATGTTTAGCTTTTTCTGTAGTGAATCCTGATTTTTTCATTTTATTTGGCTCAGTGCTTCCAGATACAATTCCCACATAGTCACATGCCACAACATTATTAACATCACCGAATGAAACAGTAAATTCATTTGTTAAAGCAATATTTTCAGTAGTTTTATGTTTTGACATACATATCATGATTTTTTCATAATCAGCCATGCCGCCCCATGCAGCATTCATAGCATTTGGATTTCCATCTTTATCATATGTACCAATAATTAAAACTAATTGAGGATACATATAAGGTTTAACACCTAAATCTTTTCTCATAAGTTTATCTCCTTTATTTATTATTTAATATATTAATCATTTCCAATGCATTTTTACAGTAGTAATCTGCATTAATTTTTTTAGCAATTTCACTATTTAAAACTGCTCCACCAACAAATATTTTTGCTTTAACATCACTTTCTCTAAGTAATTCTATAGCTTCTTTCATACTATTAATAGTTGTTGTCATTAAAGCAGACATTGCAATAGCAATAGGTTTGTGTTTATTATAAGCATCTAAAAATATACTCTTATCAACATCTTTACCTAAATCTATTACACTATAACCATAAGACTGTAAAACAACTTTAATAATGTTTTTACCAATATCGTGAACATCTCCTTTGACAGTTCCTATAATTATTGTGCCTTTTTCAACTAGTGAGCTAGGAATTCTTTCTAATACGGCTTCAAAAGCAAGTTTAGATGCTTCACTTGAAGCAATAAGCTGTGGCAAAAAGATTATTCCCTTTTCATATAAACTGCCTACTTCATTAAGTGAACTGATTAAAACAGATTCAATAAAATCAAGTGGATTATCAAAGTATGAGATCTCTTTTAAAGTAATTTCTTTAATATTAGTTTTTATACCTTTTATAATCATTTCTGATACAGTTTTATTAGAAATATCATTATTTAAACTATTATTATTTTGTATAGTCATATTACTTTGACTAGCAAACTTGTTAATATAATTTACTGATCCATGATCTTTATTACTTAAAACCTTATAAGCGCTTATTGCATTAACCATCTCAGAATCTAATGGATTAATAATTGGCATTTTTAAACCTTTATTTAAAGCCATAACTAGGAAAGTTTTGTTTAGTAGTTCTCTATTAGGAAGTCCAAATGAAACATTTGACACACCTAATGTTGTATTAATACCTAAATCATTTATCTTAGATAAAGTTTCTAAAGTTACATTAACTAATTTTTGATTGCTTGATGCTGTTAATACAAGAGTATCAATGATTAATTTATGTTTTTGTATTCCAAATTCTAAAGCTTTATTTATTATTCTTAAAGCTATTTCATATCTATCTTCTACTGAATTTGGTACACCTTTTTCATCTAAAGTTAATCCGATTACTACTGCTCCATACTTTTTAGCAATACTAAACACTTTATTCATGACATCAATATTTCCATTGACACTATTAATAATAGGAATTCCTGGATATACCCTGACTGCTTCTTCAATTGCATCTACATTAGATGAGTCAATTTGAAGTGGTAAATCGACATACTCAGAAACTTTTTGAGTTACTATTTTTAAAACTTTAACTTCATCTATTAACGGAACACCAACATTAACATCTAAAACACTTGCTCCATTTTCTTTTTGGATTATAGCTTCATTTATTAAGTAATCATAATCCTTATTAACTATTGCTTCCTTTAGGTTCTTTTTACCAGTTGGATTAAGTCTTTCACCACAGATAACTACATCATTAACGTTAATTATTGTTTCTTTGCTGTTAACGTATGTATAATATGGATTATCAACTTTCTTTATATCTAAGTTTTTAAAACAAGCGATTTTATTAATGAATTCTGCATTTGTCCCGCAGCAACCTCCAATGATACTTACACCTAAATCAATAAATTTCTTATTATATTCTTTAAATTCATCCGATGTAAGTTCATATGTTGCTTTTCCATTATTATATTTAGGAATACCACGATTAGCTTGAACCAATACTGGAGTATGAGTATATGTCATAATCTTTTCAACAATTGGCATTAAGTCTTTAGGTCCTAAAGAACAGTTTACACCTAATACATCTACATTTAATCCTTCTAATGTATTAACCATAATTTTAGGAGATGTTCCAGTTAAAGTTCTACCATTTGCTTGAAAAGTCATTGTGGCGAAAACTTGTTTATTTGAATTTTCTTTGATGGCTAAAATACAGGCTTTAATTTCAAGTAAATCTGAAAAAGTCTCAACAATATAACCATCAACATAATCTTTAGTAATCAAAACTAATTCTTTGAAACAATCATAAGCATCTTCAAAAGAAAGTGATCCTAATGGTTTCATTAGTAAACCAGTTGGACCAATATCGAAGAATACTTTTTTCTTTACAACTCTTGCATTTTCAATAGCCTTTAAAGCTACTTCTTTAATTGGGTACTTCCCTACATATTTAAATCTATTCAAACCAAAAGTATTGGTTGTAATATAATCAGCTACGCTATAACTCTTATGAATTGATTTAATTGAATCAGAATGTGTAATATTTAAATCTTCAACACATTCTGTAATTAACCCAAGTTCTTCAAGTGTACTTCCCATACCACCATCAAATATCTTTATTTTATTTATATTGTCTATATCTTCTATATTACTTATATTTTCTATATTTTTCATAAATCAATATTTTCCTCATAAATATTTAATTTGACTTAATTCCAATAATTCCAAGCATTGATTTTTGGGGAATCATCATACAAGATTCGTTTAGTTCAATACCAATTCTATCAGCTTTAAGCTCTTTGTGAATTATTCTTAAATCTAGGATATCAGTTGACCCATATCCAGGGCAAAATCTTCTTGTCAGATTACATCCTAATGATTTTTCAAATTCATCT
>CAZHQU010000241.1:0-3197 GCA_964534245.1 uncultured Coprobacillus sp. | reverse complement strand
ATAAAGTAGTTTAGTATCCTTAGAAAGGAGAAAGACGAATGAAAAATCAAATAATAGAGTGTGTTCTTGAAAGAATGAAGAATATACTTACTAAAGAACAAAATGAATTATTAAAAGATGTATTGACTGAAGAATTTAATAATAATTATGAAGGGGATAAAGCAAAAAATGAAAGTTATTTATCCTCTTTTTTGAATTCGAAAAATATTGAAGGATGTTCGAATAGAACTATACGATATTATAAAGTTAATTTAGATAAGTTTTTGTTATATTTCAATGATAAAAATATAGTAGATTTATCGACTGAAGATATTAGAAAATATTTGGTTGATTATGAAAATAATAGTAAATCTAGCAAATTAACTTTAGATAACATTAGAAGAGTAATTTCCAGTTTTTACTCATGGCTTGAGGACGAAGGGATTGTAACTAAAAGCCCAGTCAGAAGAATAAAAAAGATTAAATATGCTCAAGTTATCAAAAATGCATTTTCTGAAGAAGAAATAATTTCAATTAAAGAAAATTGTAATAATTTCAGAGATTTATGTATTGTTGATTTCTTATTGGCTACAGGAGTAAGAATTGGGGAATTAGTTAATATAAAAGTTTCTGATATTAATTTTTCATTAAAAGAATGTTTAGTAACTGGTAAAGGAAACAAACAAAGGAAAGTGTATTTTGATTCTGTAACAAAAATGCATTTGAAAAATTATTTAAAGAACAATCCAAGAGATTCAGAATATTTATTTTTATCATTAAACAACAAACATAAACTTTGCATTAGAACAATAGAAACAATATTAACAGAAATTGGAATAAAGGCAAGAATTAATAATGTTCATCCACATAGGTTTAGAAGAACTTTAGCAACTAAAGCAATTGATAAAGGAATGCCTATTGAGCAAGTGAAAGTATTATTAGGACATTCACAAATTGAAACAACATTGAGATATGCGGTAGTAAATGAAAAAAATGTAAAAAATGGTTATGGAAAATATTTGGAATGATGGCAAATCAAAATTTGACGAATTATTTGGACAAAAAATATTTGCTAAAAAACCTATATTTGAATTATTTGAACTTCAATTAGGTAAAACGCCAGATAGAAGTAATATAAATTATTGGAATAGTAAAGATTATAAGTGGATTTCTGTGTCTGACATGGGTAAATATGATAGATTAACTAGTGAAACAGAAGAATATATATCAAATTTAGCCGTTGTAGAATCTAATATTAAACAGGTACCAAAAGATACTGTCATTATGAGTTTTAAATTAACGATTGGTAGAACAGCAATTACATCAGAACCGATTTATACTAATGAAGCAATTATAGCTTTTATAGATAAAAAGAACACTTATATAAGTAATGAATATTTGAGGTTTTATTTAAAGTATCGTGACTGGACATTTGGGATGATGAATGCAGTAAAAGGTTATACTTTAAATAAAGATAGTATAGGCAAATCAATGATAGACATACCTAATAAGGACTTACAAGATGCATTTGAAATAGTTGTAGAACAATACGACAAATTAAAATTTGATGAAATAAAAATTCTAATTAGCGACGTAAAATCAAAATTTGACGAATTATTTGGTGGCTGTAATCAACAAAAAAGTATCGGCTCTCTATGTAAAGTAAGAAGAGGGACAACAATTACCAGAAAAGAAACGGTTAATGGTGCCATTCCAGTAATAGCTGGTGGATTAAAACCTAGCTGTTATCATAATGTTTCTAATAGAAAAGGTGATGTTATTACGGTTAGTGGTTCTGGAGCAAATGCTGGTTTTGTTAGTTATTGGCCAAGTCCTATTTTTGCATCTGATTGTAATACTATTGAGCCATTAATGGATAATATATTAATGTTATTTGTGTATTATCAATTGCATTTTAGACAAAAAGAAATGTATGCATACAACCAGAAGGTGCTGGACAACCTCATGTATATGGCGATGATATCGAAAAAGTACATATTTTATATGACGATATTGAACAACAACAAAAATTTGTTGCATATGCTTCAAAATACGACAAATTAAAATTTATTATTAAAATATTTATTTATAGCAAGAGGTAACGGAGAGTTACTTCTTTTTTTAATTTTTAGATGGTAATTTGCCACTTTAAATGTCCGTAACTATTGAGAGGATAATTGATTTTTTTTAAAAGTTTCAATTGCGCCCTCTCAAAACGCCTTCGAAATTTCCTGTAATAGTGAAGGGACATTAAATAATTTTAAGAATTTTTAATATTTGGGTATACAAAGAGCCATCTAAGTTTCCAGTAACTATTGAAGGGAAATATTAAAAAGTTATTAAAACACCCCAAAAAATTGCTGTTGGAAACTCCAGTACTATTGTAGGGACTAAAAAAATTGATGTAACACCCCCTCAAAATAAAGTTGAAATCTCCATTACTATTGAAAGGATATAAAAAAAGTTAAAGAAATTTCATCAAATAGATACACAAAAGCATATGTAAGTTTCCAGTACTATTAGAGGGAGATTAATTTATTTAATAAAATTTATTGCTTCACCCTCTCACTTTGATAGTTTAATGTCCGTTACTATTGAGGGCATATTTGTAAAAATTTTAAAAACTTTTGCAGATGACCCTCTCAAAACACTATTCAAATCTCCATTACTATTGGAGGGATGTTTAAAGAAATATTAAAAAGATTGCTTTATCCCCCCTCAAATGGACTTTGAAATCTCCTGTAATAGTAGAAGCAGATAAAATTATTTTAATTATTTTTTATCAAAGGGCCCTCAAAGATAGTTAAAAATTCCCATTACTATTGAGGAAACATAAAAAATTAAAAAAATTTTAAGTTTAACCCCGACACTTTGCCTTTGAAATGTCCAGTACTATTGAAGGGATTAATTTTATTTTAGTTAAGACCCCCGCATTTGATACTTCTAATGTCCGTTACTATTAGAAGGAACAATTAAAAATTAGTTAGAAAGGAGTTGATTACATTCATTTAAATTAGTTACTTTTGGTTACAATTCTTATTTTTTATAGAGCTTATAAAATAAGCTCTTATTACAGACACATTTATATACAGATATAAGTGTGCTTGTATTTATCAAATCTACAATGAAAGGAGTGATTGTTATAGAGGAAAAAAGAAAAGTAGATTTTCATAGTACACAACTGTACATTAACAAGAAAGAAGATGTAGATGCATTAA
>CAZHQU010000240.1:0-3207 GCA_964534245.1 uncultured Coprobacillus sp. | reverse complement strand
CGGTAATATAAGGAGTAACAATTATGACATTTCAAAATTTTGTTGAACTATTTGGAGGACTAGCATTATTTCTATTAGGTATGAATCATATGAGTGATGGTTTAGAAAATGCCTGCGGAAATAAAATGAAAAAAATATTAGAAAAAGTTTCTTCAAATAGATTCGTTGGTATATTAGTAGGTTGTGTAATTACTTGCATCATACAATCATCTTCAGCTACTACAGTAATGGTTGTTGGATTTGTAAACGCAGGTATGATGACATTGACACAAGCTATTTGGATTATTATGGGTGCAAATATTGGTACAACTATAACTGGGCAATTAGTGGCATTAGATATAGGTGCAATAGCTTACATTTTTGCTATAGTTGGTGTAGTAATGGTTGTATTTATTAAGAAACAAATGGTTAATGAAATTGGTAAAATATTTGCTGGTTTTGGTGTTTTATTTATTGGTATGGATATGATGTCTGCTTCAATGTATCCTTTAAGAGAATCTGAATTATTTATTAAAATAATGAGTAATATGGAAAATCCATTTTTAGGAGTACTTTTTGGAACAATATTCACAGCAATAATTCAATCGTCATCAGCATCTGTAGGTATTTTACAAGGATTAGCTATGAGTGAAGCAATTACATTAAATAATGCTATATATATCTTATTTGGTATGAATATTGGTACTTGTGTTACGGCTTTAATTGCATCAAGTGGAACTAAAGTAGCAGCTAAACGAACTACATT
Source organism: uncultured Coprobacillus sp. (assembly GCA_964534245.1). GTDB lineage: Bacteria > Bacillota_I > Bacilli_A > ML615J-28 > CAG-698 > CAG-698. The sequence goes on along the minus strand of CAZHQU010000240.1, from coordinate 2,462 downwards.
ATTCCATTTTATTTTTAATATAATTGGTACAATTATATTTAGTGCTCTATGTTATTTTACGAAAATTGAAGATTGGGTTGCTTCAACAACAACAGCTGTAGAAGGACAAATTGCAAATATGCATACAATATTTAATATAGTTACATGTATATTATTAATTCCATTTGGACCAATGTTAGCTAGACTTGCTGAAAAGATTCTTAAGGATAAAGATACTGAAAAAAAAGATTTATTTATGTACTTATCAAATGATATTAATATACATTTAGGTAATAGTGCTTTACATTTAGAATGTTTATCGAAAGAAACTGAAAGAATGTTTGATATTGCTAAAACAAATGTTATAGATGGATTAAATGGGTTATTGAAAGATGATAATTATAGTTATCGTAAACTTGAAACTAGCGAAACTTTAGTTGATAATTTATTTAATGGAATTGCATCTCAAATTACTACATGTATAGCTCATGAATCTAATTCTAGTGTTGCTAAATCATATAGTTGCTACTTAAATCTTATTTCAAACATTGAAAGATTAAGTGATCATGCAATGAATTTAGGCGATACCGCAGAAGAGCTATCTTCGAAAAATATTAATTTAAATATAGAAGTAGTAGAAGAAATTAAGATTATGAAGAATTTATGTGTAGAAGTATTAACAGATTTTCTAACTGACTTCTCATATGACAAAGTTAAGACATTTGAAGTTGAAACAGATAGAATAACTAAAGAATTTAGATATAATATGGCACAAAGATTAGAAAATTCAATATGTAAAGCTAACGCAGCAATGTTATACACAACTATATTAATTGACTTTGAAAGAATAGGTGACCATTTACTAAATATTGCTGAACAATATACAGTATTAAAAAATAATTAATAAATTAAAACTTTATGTTTTATTGAAAAAATAGACAAAATATGGTATAATATTTAAGTTAATAATTATATTGATAAATTATTATTTATCAATAAATATGTTCAAATATTAAATTTATATCAAATGATGAGGAGGGATTTTGTTTGGAGATTTTATATGAAAACATATTAGATTTAGACTATAGAATGGTCATTATGTGGGGTATTGGTTTAGTATTGATTTACCTTGGTATATTTAAGAAAATGGAACCTACATTATTAATTCCATTAGGATTTGGTACTATTATTGCTAATATTCCTAATTCTGGTGCAGTTTTACCAGAAGGTGCATTAACTACATTGTTTGAAGCAGGAATTTCTAATGAATTATTTCCATTAATTCTATTTATTGGTATTGGTGCAATGATTGACTTTGGACCAGTATTATCTAATCCAAAACTTATGATATTTGGTGCTGCTGCTCAGTTTGGTATTTTCTTAACATTATGTTTAGCATCAATGTTCTTTGATTTAAATGATGCAGCTTCAATTGCTATAATTGGTGCTGCCGATGGACCAACATCAATAGTTGTTGCTCAAGAACTAGGTTCTAAATATTTAGGCGCTATCATGGTTGCTGCATATTCATATATGGCATTAGTTCCTATTATTCAACCACCTGTAATTAAATTATTAACTACAAAGAAAGAAAGACGTATTAGAATGTCTAATGATACAAGAAATGTTTCTAAAATCACAAGAATCATTTTCCCAATTGCTATTACAATTATTGCTGGTGTAGTTGCTCCAAAATCTATTGAATTAATTGGTTTCTTAATGTTTGGTAATTTAATTAGAGAATGTGGTGTGTTAGATTCTTTATCTGAAACTGCTCAAAATGCATTAGCTAATATCGTAACTATTTTCTTAGGATTCACAATTGCTGTTCAAATGAAATACGATAAATTCTTAGAACCTGAAACATTATTAATTTTAGGTTTAGGTTTATTCGCATTCGTATTTGATACAGCTGGTGGTGTATTATTTGCTAAATTAATCAATGTATTCTCTAAAACAAAGATCAATCCTATGATTGGTGCAGCTGGTATTTCAGCATTCCCAATGTCAGGTAGAATTGTACATAAGATGGGATTACAAGAAGACCCACAAAACTTCCTTTTAATGCATTCAATTGGTGTTAACGTATCAGGACAAATCGCATCTGTTATCGCAGGTGGTATGATACTAAGTATGTTTGCGTAAGGATTTAGGAGGTAATAGTATGTTTTTATTAGATTTTAACCCTAAAGGATTTATTGACTCATTACAATATATGGGCATTGGTATGGCAGGTATCTTTGCTGTAATGGCTGTTATTATTGGATCTGTTTACTTAATTAGTTATTTAAGTAATAAGTTTTCTAAGAAAAATAAATAGTAATTAATAAATATATAAGAATGTTTTACATATGTAAAATATTCTTTTTTTATTTTAAAAACTATAAATATTGATTAATATTCATAATTGTGGTAAAATGAACTAATAACTATGGAGATAGAAAATATTATGAGAAATAATTTTTATTTAGATCTTAATAAAT
>CAZHQU010000239.1:0-3209 GCA_964534245.1 uncultured Coprobacillus sp. | reverse complement strand
GGCCTCCCGGTGGAAGAGCATCGAAAACAGCTTCAGGTCAATATTTTTGATGGGTACACTGTATTCAGTGTTCAGGACCCGGCGAAATCCTCAACTGCTCCCGGGCAGTAATATCCTATCCAAATGATCGGAGGAGACCAATATGTCTGATAATCCAGCTAAGCCCAAGATAGTAATCGACATGGCAAAGAACCGTATCCGCATTCATCGTAAAACACTAGCGGCAATTAACCGCCCGGAATTCATTCTGCTGATCGTGAACCCAGCTGAAAAAACGATCGGAGTAATGCCTGGGAAAGAAAGCGACCCTGGCTGTCATAGGGTGAAGACCCCGTCTGTCCTGGGAAGCAATTGTTATGAATTGTACAGCTCAACCCTTATTAACAAACTGCGTCAAATCTGTACTGATTGGGCACCGAACGGACGGTACAGCATGGAGGGGGATCTGATCCCGGATGAGCTTGTAGCCCGATTCTACATGGACAAGGCGGTATTTGCTGGGACAGGCAAGGTGAGATAGCATGGCGAATGAAGCAATACCGCGGTTACGGGTGGACCCTGAGTTGAATCTGCTGGTGGCACCGCTTGCTGAAGATGTCAGAACAGATTTGGAAAACAAAATGACCACGTGGGGGATTTCTATGCCGATCCGTGTTTGGGGCACGACGATTTTGGTTGACTATGAAGTGTATTTGTATTGCCGGACGAATAAAATCCCATTAAAGCTGTCTGCCGTGGCGATCAGCAATCGCGAAGAGGCGATTTCGTGGATATGCCGCAACCAATTAGTCAGGACTGATATTCCTGAGGAAATGCGGAAATACCTGATTGGCAAACGGAGCCATGCCGAAAAAGCACTGGGTGTTATGGAGGCCACCGCCAATAAAGAGGCAGTCAAACGTGGTGAAGTTCCGGTAGACCATGAAGCGTCTGTGTCGATATATGATTCCACCTCTGTGCGGACATGTGAGAGGATCGGAGCTGAGTATCACATTTCCTACGGGACGGTCAGAAAATATTCCTTCTATGCGGAAGCGCTGGATCAGGTTTACAAACATGAACCCGCTTTTGGCAGATTGATACTTCGGGGGAATATTCGTTTGTCCCATGAGCATCTGGTTGAGATTAGTGGGCTTAGCCGCAATGAGTTGTCCAGGTTGGCAAAGTATTATTTCAACGGGAACGAGCCGAATCCGACTTATCTGAAATACAAGGCGTTGCAGTATCAGGACAAGCCAAGAGCAGCGCCCCAGGCTCCAACTGGTTTAATAAAAGAAATGCCAGAGTATGATCCGGATGCGGAGATCGCCAGTTTGGCGCTTACTGTACCGTCTTGGATTGACTCTGTAAAAAGAACACAGAAGCAGACGGATTTCTCTAAAATTGGTGAACGCGCAAGGTGGAAGCTGGTCTATGAGCTGACCAATATGATTTACATCATCGACGATCTGCTAAAAGTCCTAAAGGAGGAAAACTATGGATGATCTGAGTAGGTTTGTACCCGATGTCCGGTTCGAACAAATCCCGATCAAACATCTGGTGTCCAATCAGAATTACCAGCGGCACCTTTCGCAAAAACATATAAAGAAAACGGTGGAGAGTTTTGACATCCATCAGATTAACCCGGTCAAGGTCAGCCGCCGAAACGGCATAAACTATGTATTTAATGGTCAGCACACCATCGAAATTGTGGCCACTGTGTCCGGCTCCCGAGAGACCCCTGTGTGGTGCATGGTTTTTGAGGACATGGATTATGAAGTGGAGGCCGACACCTTTGCCAATCAGCAGAAGAACGTTAAACCCCTGCTGCCATTTGAAATATTCAAAGCAAACCTGGAAGCGGGTAACGATATGCAGCTAATGATCAAGGCCTTGGTAGAGTCCATGGATCTTGTGATTGGACCGACGAAAGGTATGCGTACCATCTGCGCCATTTCCACCATTGAAGAGATATACGTTAAGCATGGATACCACGTCCTGGAGCGAACTCTACGGCTGTGTGTCGGCACGTGGGAGGGTGAGGCAAACTCCCTGTCTTCCAATATGCTCAGAGGTGTTTGCCGCCTGATTCTGGCTTTTGGGGATGAAATGCGCGACGATCTGTTCAAAGAAAAAGTAGGTCGATATTCTGCAAAGGAAATTGCACGGCAAGCAAAGGATCGACGAGCTGGGTCTCTGGGTTATGCCGAAGCAATGCTCCTTGCGTACAATTGGAAAATGAAGTACCGCCTGCGCTGGAGTAAACTGTTCAACAAAAAGGGGAAGACCGCGGATGAGTATGAAATGATGGATTCTGAGTTTGATACAGACGCTGACGACCCGGAGGCGGACTGACAGTGGCCAGATACGATTCCGGCTGTAAAAATGCGCGGCCGCTGTCTGAAAAGGACCTTATTGCAAGTGGAGTTCCAGTGACGATTATTCATTTTGATAAGGATGGGAGTCCGGTCCTAACTGAAAACCACAATTTGCAGAATGTCCGTTTCAATGCATTGGACGCTGTGCGGATCGCTCGCACTATACTTCCAAGCGCGCAAGCCTACTATGAAAATCCAGCCAATCGGGCAGAATTTGAACGCTGGAATGAAGAGCAGCAGAAGTATGGAAAAGCATCAAATTCACCGAAATATCCACGCGATAATTGTAAAAATAAACGTTGATATGTTCCTTGACTTTCCGGGCATAACGATCAATAATGTCAGCTACCAACCGGGAGGTTGGGTGATAGACAAGGAGGGAATAAGATGCGTGTTAGCTACAAAAGGCTGTGGAAGCTGCTAATTGACAAGGGTTTGAAGAAGAAAGACCTGTGCGCTAGGGCGGGAATCAGCCCTGCCTCTGTCACGAAAATGGGAAAGGGCGGTCATGTCACGACTGAGTTATTGATGAAGGTCTGCATGGCGCTGGATTGCGGCGTAGCGGACATAATTGAGTTCGTCCCGGACACACCCCCACAAACATAAATAACCCCTTGTAGGGCCCAGATTTAGCTCAGAAACTACTTGACAATTCGTAAAAGTAGAGCGAACATCACGGACACCCTGCAAGGGGATATTTTTTACCTGTTAATCAGAGAGGAGGTGAAATTTGTGAGAAGATGGATCAAATCTCTGCCAATGAAAAAGGCGCATGAACAGTTTGGAATTTACAATGGTACCTGGTCCTCTGAAATGGATCGATACTGGGAATCGGACGATGGATACCATGTT
>CAZHQU010000238.1:0-3241 GCA_964534245.1 uncultured Coprobacillus sp. | reverse complement strand
GCACTTTCAATAGAAGCTACTGCAAAGATTGAATTAAAGCCTGTTAATCTTAATTTTTGTTTAATCTCTTCTACTTTATCCTTCTTAGCTGAAGCAACTTCGGATATATTAGTTAAGGCATTGAATGAGTATGCTTGTTCATTTCTTCTAGTTTTAGTTATAAAGTTATCTAAAATGTATTTAGTAACTTGCTTGATTCGCTTTGGAGAATTCATTGCTCTTTCAATATCGATAGCATTTACTTGTTCATCTACAATATGTTCTTTTTCTTTAATTGTATTAATATAATCAATTCTAAAAGGAAGAACATTTTCATCTCTAATAGCATCTACAATTGTATAAGTATGTAACTTCTCACCAAATGCTTGTTCAGTTGTAGTAAGTAACGGATTTTTACCTCTTACTGCATTTTCTGCAAATATTGGTGTGCCAGTAAAGCCAAATATATAATACTTTTTAAATGCTTTTGTTATTGAAGTATGGAACTCACCGAATTGTGATCTATGACATTCATCAAATATCATTACAACATTTTTTGTAAATACTTCATGACCTTTATTCTTCTCAACAAAAATACCTAATTTTTGGATTGTTGTAATAATAATTTTGCAATTAGGATCTTCTAATTGTTTCTTAAGAATTGCAGTTGATGTATTACCATTAGCACATCCTTTTTCAAATCTATCGTATTCTTTCATTGTTTGATAGTCTAAATCTTTTCTATCTACAACAAATAATACTTTATCAATGCAATCCATTTGAGATGCAAGTTGTGCAGTCTTAAACGAAGTTAATGTCTTACCAGATCCAGTTGTATGCCAAATATAACCTCCAGCATTAACCTTTCCCATTAACTTATAGTTTGTAGCAATTTGAATTCTGTTAATAATTCTTTCAGTAGCAACAATTTGATAAGGTCGCATTACTAATAACATATTTTCAGAAGTAAACACACAATACTTAGTTAACACATTTAATAATGAGTGTTTAGAAAAGAATGTTTTAGTAAAATCCACTAGGTCTAAAATTACTTTATTATTTGCATCAGCCCAATAAGATGTAAATTCAAAACTATTACTTGTCTTTTTAGTTTTCTTGACTAATGCTTTATTTACTTCTTTAATATGATTTTCTCTTGTAGTGTTTGAATAATACTTTGTATGAGTACCATTAGAGATTACAAATATTTGTACAAATTCATAAAGACCACAGCCAGCCCAGAAGGAATCTCTTTGATATCTTTCGATTTGATTAAATGCTTCTCTAATAGCAACGCCTCTTCTTTTAAGTTCAATATGAACTAGAGGTAATCCATTTACTAAAATTGTTACATCATACCTATTATCATAATTTCCAGTATTTTCATATTGGTTAATTACTTGTAATGAATTGTTATGAATTTTATTTTTATCAATCAACTTAATATTTTTAGTTAATCCATTATCTAAAGTTAGATTTCTAATATGATCTGTTTGAATCATCTTAGTTTTTTCAACAATACCTAGATTACTATTACTAATATTTTCATTGAAAAACCTCTTCCATTCATCATTTGAGAAAGTGAAATTATTTAATTTTTCTAATTGTTTTCTTAAATTGTTTAGTAAATCTTTTTCGTTATTGATTTTGATATACTCATAACTTTGCTCTTGTAATCTTTTTATAAAGTCATCTTCTAACTCTTGCTCACTTTGATATGTTCTTTTTAAGTTCACATCTGGAGTGTATTCTCCTACAACTGTACTTTCATTGGATGACATTACAATTTTAATTTCACTCATAAGAGCACCTCCTAATTCTATTTGAAAGATAATAATTTATCTCGATAATACTCGTATTGTTTTTTTCTCATTTCTATTTCTGCAGGAAGACCTATTTTCAAGTCAGAACAAATTGAATTAAAGTTTTCCAAAACATTCACAATTCTTTCTTGAATTTCTACTGACGGAACTGGAATCAAAATATCATTCAATCTATCTGGTGTAACTTCAATCACCTTAGTGCCATGTGCAAGTTTCTCTTTTTGCTTTTGAAAATAACTTGTTTGGAAAAAGAATGATAGATACTTTGGATTTAATGTATGTCTAATAATTGCTGTATGACCCCCAGTAACAATATCACCTTTACCTAACCAAGCCACAGATTTACAAACATCTTCAATATTTTCACTAGTTACCGCCATAATAATGTCGTTTGGATGAACTTTTTGTAATTTATTAGCAAGTTCTTCAGAAACATAAGATAATGTGCTTGTAGTAAATAAATTGTACTTTGTATAAATTTGACCATAATGAATACATGGATACCCTTGTTCAACAAAGTCACTTTTTTGCAATCCATTACCACGTACGATAGTAGCAACTGAACCCAATTTTTTCCATTCAACAGTTTTGTTGCTAAAATCTAATAATGTATCTCTATAATAGTTATATTGTTTCTTTCTAGCTGTAAGCTCTGCTGTAAGCTCTGCTGTAAGCTCTGCTGTAAGTAATGTGAAATTGTCCAAAATATGGACTATTTCACGTTGTACCTCCAACGGAGGTACGTTAACTTCAATTTCGCCCATCACATTACTCATTAATTTTGCATTTCCCATTCCTTTTTGGACATACTTAGGTGCTTCTACAAATAATGAATAATATAAGAATTTAGGCAAAATCAAATCTGAAGTTACTTTTAGAATACCACATACATTTGTTACATTAAATTTACCTTTTCTATAAAACACAGTACCAGCATTAGCTCCATCTGTTGTCCATGTTAGATATTCACCATCATATTTATATGTATTAATCTTGCCTAATTCACCATTATTTTCAGTTTGAGAAGAATAGACTGGATACTCACCAGCATTATCTCGAATAAAATCTTTCGACATTACAATTCCTCTAGAAATTGTACAAATATCTTTAATCTTATATTTTACAATTTCCATATACTATCCCTCAATTTCTTTAATTATTTCATCAATGGCTTTTCTTAATTGTTCTTCTCTAGCAACAATTTCTTTTATTTGTTGATTAAGAACTTTAATTTCTACTTTTTCAGTTGTATCTTCTTTTTCAACATAAATCGACACAGATAATGAATAGTTTTGATTTCCTACTTCATCAATAGATACTAATTTTGATACATAATCTTTATCTTCTCTTGCTTTATATACATCAATAATATCTTTGATATTATCAGCACTTAATTTGTTATTATTAGTAACTTTCACACAATATTTAGAAGCATCAAT
>CAZHQU010000237.1:1131-3297 GCA_964534245.1 uncultured Coprobacillus sp. | reverse complement strand
ATGTGGTAATATTTGTCTTTCCTCAATAACTATAAAGTTAGAGTGTTTTTCTAAAAATCTCTTTATCATTAATTCATTTTCATCTTTGTTAATAGTACAAGTCGAGTATGTATAGAAACCACCAATCTTAACTAAGTTATATGTACTTTCTAAAATCTCTTCTTGTAAAGCTAGGATCTCATTAATTGAGTCTAAATTAATATGATATTTTAAATCAACCTTATGAGATATAACTCCAAGTCCACTACATGGCACATCAGCAATAACATAGTCAAAAGCTTCAGGTTTCACAACTTCTTTAACTTTTCTAGCATCGATTTGCTCACAAGATACGTTTTTAACACCTAATCTTTTAAACAAATTTTTCATTAATCTAATCTTTGCTGGATAGATGTCACAAGCAAAGATTTTTCCTGTATTATTCATGATTGCACTCACATGAGCCGCTTTGCCACCAGGAGCACTACATAAATCAATTACCGTTGAATCCATTTCAGGACTAGCAATTTCTCCTACCATTTGACTAGATATATCTTGAATAGTAACATATCCATCTCTAAATAGATTTGTTTCAAATATCGGTTTCTTAATTATAAGACCATTTGTCACAGCACTAGCATCTTCAAACGGAACATTTAATTCATTTAAAATTCTAACAACTTCTTCTTTTGTTGTTTTTAATGTATTTATTCTAATAGCATCATATTTAACTTTGTTATTTTCTATCAGTATTTTCTCTACGTCTTCGATTGAATAATCTTTTAAGAAAAACACAATTAGCCATTCTGGATGAGAGTACTTAATACTTAAATATTTTGTTATTCCTTCTTTTGTTTTAATTTCATCTAAATCTGGTAAAGGATTACGAAGAAAATTCCTTAAAACCCCATTAACAAATGAAGCAAGTTTGCTATCTTTAAGTCTAGCAATCTTTACGCTCTCATCTAAAACAGCATATTCTGGTATATTCATATATACAAGTTGATAAACTGACATACTTAATAAATTCATTATAAAGTGTTTAGGTTTTTTCTTTAAATATGGTTTTAAATAATATTCAATTGTTAATAGATTTTGAAGTGTTCCATAGACTAAATTTGTAAATAAACTTTTATCTTCATTAGATAGTTCATATTTAGTTAAATATTCATTTACGATTATATTAGAATATGCATCTTTATCTAATATTTTATCAATTGCTTCTACAGCTAGTTTTCTTGCATTCATTTATTTATCCTATTCTATATATTTATACTACTTTATATATTTATACTTCTTTATGTATTGATTTTATATTTTAACTTATAAGCTATTAACTCTATTAATGAATGTTTCTAATTCAGCATCAATTAAAGAAAGAGTTAACAAATCAGCATGTTTTGTGTCGCCAAAATAATGGAAATCATTTCCAGCAGTAATAAACCAATTTTTATTTTTGGCTAATTTTCTAAACTTTTCTTCTTCTCCATCTTTATTAAGTGGATATATTGCTTCTATTCCATCAAAATCCATTTCAAGAAAATCATCAATTGGAGATTTAGTTATTAATGTCGGATGTGCTAGAACTGCTAAACCATTGCATTCATGAATCAAATCAATAGCATATTTAGTCGTGATTTTTGTAGCATGAACATATGCTGGACAGCCTTTGCCAATGATCTTGTCAAAGATTTCTTCCATTGTATAGTGATAACCTTGCTTAATGATTTCTCTTCCAATTGTACCTCTTGTAATTGAATTTTTCTTTAAAATATTTGTTACATCTAAATCAATATCAAAATATTCCTTCAATTTCTCTTTAATTTTATACATTCTTTCCAAGCGATTTTTTCTTATTTCTTCTAGCTTTTCAGATAGTTTTTTTACTCTTTTTATACCTTCTTCATCAGCCTTAAAATAGCCTAGCACATGAATACTTTCATCATTGTAATAACTACTAACCTCGACACCAATTATCGATTTAAGACCAAATTCGGAAGCAATTTTAGAAGAATAAATGCTAGAATCAATATAATCATGATCAGTTATACAGAAATAATCAACATTACCTTTTAGATAATTTAGTATATCAATTATATCTAATTCACCATCAGAATATTTTGTATGAATATGAAATTCACCTTTCATATAACTTATTTCTCCATTCAAAAGTTAATTTGTTTATTC
>CAZHQU010000237.1:0-1121 GCA_964534245.1 uncultured Coprobacillus sp. | reverse complement strand
ATTTAAAAAGTGATATATAAGTCACATCAAAACAATCAGCCTAGTTAGACTGACCAACCTGGGGTTATAATTTAAATAGTTGATATGCTTAACAGAGATCTTCAGATTGCCCTGCTAGAGACCTTTAACAATTAAAACAATTGTAAACCTAGTTTCTAATTCTTCATATGATTCTAAAAATTTCTTTGGAAGTTCAATTTTTCCTTTGATTTTCTCCCTTACAAATTTTATTTTTGTCATTAAGTCTAACCAATCATTATAGTTAAACGCTATAATTGCATCACTAGCAATAAAATAATGATAGTCTAACTTTACACCTTTCTTATTAATTACTAATAAATCGTCGATAGTTTGATATATTTCATTACTACTATTATAAATAAAATAATCATTAGCTTCTAATATATCTTTAAAGTTATTAACTTCCTTATCAACTCTACTAATTAAATCTTCAATTTCTGCTGTTTTCTTTCCATTAATCGGTAAGAAACTAGATAGTTTAAATTCTTTATAATATGTTGTTTTAAAGTCTAATAATTCTTTAGATAATCCTTTAATAAATAAAACTAAGTACATTACATCTTCATATAAAGCTTCTATATCTTTTATAGAGAATAATTCCTTTGACTTTATTAATAAAAATTCTCTATCTATAGCTAAAAATTTAATCCTTAGTCTATTTATATTTGACTCAATAAAAGAAACAGTTCTATTATATTTATCACTTGATTTTACTATATATCTATATAACTTTAAAAACAAATAATCATCATATAACTTGTTAATTCTCAAGTCTAACTTCTTAAAGAATTTATATAGATTACTATATTGGTCATTTAAACCTAATGAATAATCTAAAGCATATTCTATTTCACCAAAGTACGTTTTCTCACAATAAAGCTTATTTTTAGCATATATTTCTCTATTTTTCTTTGGATAAACATATTCTTTTATAGTAATACTTTCACTTTTCTTTGCCATTATATTCTCCATTTACATATAAAGTAATTATACACTAAAATGGCAAAAAAATAAACTGAAATTATAAATTATTTTCTTTTTATATAATAAAAATCCACCCGTAAAACGGGTGGTTTTTCTCACCAGCCTATAAGGCTGGT
>CAZHQU010000236.1:0-3339 GCA_964534245.1 uncultured Coprobacillus sp. | reverse complement strand
TATCTTTATTATATCTTATTATCTAATTCTAACAATAATAACATATTATATATTAAACCATATCTTAAAAAAATATTAATCTTACTTTATAACTGGTTATTACCGATTGATCTATTAAAGTACATTAAATTTAGAGTAAAGACTCTGTTACTAAAGATCAAAAAGAGAAAAACTAAAAATTAAACAACTAAAGATACAGATAATACAAATGATATATATAACAAAAAAATAAAGGAGCCAGATAGGCTCCAATATTTATATACTATAATGTATAATATTATTTAATTCTAGTTCCACATGGAACAGATGGATCAACAAAGATTACTTTACAGCCACAAGCATTATTAGTACCAGCTAAAAGCATCCCTTCACTTGTAACACCAGTTAAACGTGCCGGTTTTAAGTTAACCACAACAATAATCTTTTTACCAATTAATTCTTCTGGTTTATAATCATTTTTAATTGATGAAACTATTGTTCTTTCTTTGATTCCATCAAATAATACTAATTTTAAGCAGTTATGAGATTTTCTGATTTCAGTACATTTCTTAACTTCACATACTCTTAAGTCAATTTTACTAAAGTCATCAATTGTAATCTCTGAAGCAACTTCTTCTACTGGATCAGCTTCTTTAACTTCAACTACTTCTTCTTTAACTTCTTCAATAACAGGAATGAAAGCTTCTTCTTCTGTTTTTGGATAACTAAAGTCTAATAATGGTAAATAGTCATTTAAGTTAATTGCATATAAGAATAAATATAATCTTGGACCTTTTTCTTTGTCTATTAATAATTTATAAACATTCTTGAAGAAAGCTCCTTGAATTTGTTTTAATTCTTTACTTTCAGTATCAATATTTCTTACTTTCTTAGGAACAGCATATAATTCAACTTGAAGTTCATCTAAAGTGAATTTACTATTCTTTAAGTATTCATATAATGATTTGATTTCTTCCTTTTCTAAATCAGATAATGTTTCATATACATCCCAGTTTCTAGTCTTTCTTAAAACATTTCTGTTTTCAGGAGAACATTGTTCTAACCAGAATTTAGCTCTATCTAATCTCTCTTTGAAATCTTCATATTTATAAGATAAACCGATTTTTTCAAATACAACTTCAAGCATTGGAACATTAAAATCAACAACTGAACCTAATTGAACCATTAAGCCCATTGGTACAGTATTAATAGTTCTACCTTCTACTTTTGTATATTCCATAATTTCATAAGCATAATCTGGAGCAGTACCTTTCTTAACTTCATCATACATCTTATCAAACTCAAAGTATTGTCTTAAAATACCATCATCGAAACAGAAGTCAAATGCTTTAGTAGGTTCAGTTTTAGAATATAACCATAATAATACTTCAGGTTCATATAATTTTAATAATGTATCAGGAGTTAAGTTTAACCCTGATGAACCAGACATTTTACCAGTAGTTCCACGAATACCAATAAATTCATAGCCTTGGAAAATTGGAGGTTCATATCCAAAAATTTCTTTACTAATTTCTTTACTTGTATCATAACTACCATTAATACTGGCATGATCTTTTCCACCTGGTTCAAAGTCAACTTTTTCATATAACCATCTCATTGGCCAGTCAACTTTCCAAGCAAGTTTACAATTATAATCAGTATTGAAATCAAACTTACCATGATGCCCACAAGCGCACTTATATTCACCAACCATAGTTTCTTCATCTAAACTATACATCTTAGTTGTATCTTTCCCACAAACTGGACAATAAATACTAATTGGGAAGTAAGCTTCTCTTTCGCCTTCTTGAGCATCTTGAGTTCTATGTCTATCAATAATATCAAAGATTTCTCCACGTTTCTTTAATGCGTGAATTACTAAATCTTTATATTTACCAGTTCTATACATTTCAGCTTGGTGACGATAATCCATTTCGATACCAAACTTCTTCATTGATTCTTCAAATTCTTTTTCAAAGTATATTGCATAAGTATCATATTCTGGTTTGATATCACTAAATGGGTTTTTAATATCAACATATGGTTTACCAATACATGCTTCAATAGAACTATCTACTTTAGCAACATTAACAGGTACTTTTCTTAATCTATCAAACTCATCCCATGAAAATAAGAAACGAGCTTTTTTACCCATTTTAATTAAAGCTTTATAAACAAAATAGCTTGTGGCTACATCTCTAAAGTTACCAATATGGATAGATCCAGATGGACTTATACCAGCAGCACAAACGTATTCTTCTTTATTAGGATTTTTCTCTATAATTCTTTTAGCAAGTTCTTCAGCCCAATGCATAATTATCACCTCATAATATATTTTTCATTTCTAATATTTATTATATCATATTATATAAAAATTATCAAGAATATAAAATTGTTTTCATATTTTACTTAAATTTTAAAAAAATAAAAATATTTTCAAAAAATGCTTGCAATTTTAAATTATATGTAGTATAATAATATAGCATTCAGTTGAAAACAATAAGCCGGTGGGGTAGCGAAGTGGCTAAACGCGGCGGACTGTAAATCCGCTCTCTCCGAGTTCGGTGGTTCGAATCCACTCCCCACCACCATTTTTTAGGGCATTAGCCAAGCGGTAAGGCAACGGACTTTGACTCCGTCACTCACTTGTTCGAATCAAGTATGCCCTGCCATTTGATTTAAACTATGGTAACATAGTTTTTATTTTTTTATTAGAATATTTATTAATTAAAATAATTAAATATAACCTAGACTTCCCACACATTTTGTGATATAATAATACCTGTAAAGAGCTATGTTTTAAAGGTTAATTGTTACTCTAGAGGACTTTTAATCAAAGTAGTGATTTACTACTCCGGGGGTCCGGTAACTTTTATTTGCGCTTTAGAGATGTACGCGGAAATTAATTTTATAAAAAGAATTACCTATTTTTAAAGTAGGATCTTTTTATATGATTAGTTTCCGCTTTTTGTTTATTTAAAAATAAATTTTGAAAGGAGTAAAATAATGAATGAAAAATATGAATTAGTTAAATTTGTTGATGATGATTTTGAATTAGAAGTTAATGTTAGTTCAGATGGCGAAACTATTTGGTTAACGCAAGAACAAATTGCTAATCTTTTTAATAAAGCAAAATCTACAATAAATGAGCATAAAAAAAATATTAAAATATGAATTAGATGAAAATGAAGTTGTAAGAAAATTCGGAAAAACCGAATTATCTTCAGTAAAAACAAAACCTATATTAATGTATAATTTAGATATGATATTAGCTATAGGTTATAAAGTTAATTCAAAAAGAGGAATTATGTTTAGAAAATGGGCTAATCAAGTTTTAAAAGAATATCTATTAAAAGGATA
>CAZHQU010000235.1:0-3359 GCA_964534245.1 uncultured Coprobacillus sp. | reverse complement strand
TATATAGCTTCATATTCTATATCATTATTAATTAAGTTTTTTGTGAACTTAAAGAATAATATATAACTTATTATTATAAAGATTATTCCCAAAAATGGAATCGTTAGTAGGAAGAAATTATATATGCCATGCATTAATATATTAAATGCTACACTAATATAAAGCATGTTATCAGAAAACATCCCTGTATGAATGTAATTTAATCTTTCTTTTTCTTTAATTTTGTGTAATATTTTTTGGCTTCTACTTCTTACAGCGTGTCTATAAAAACCTTCTCCTATTAATAAACTCCAGAATAAATGTCCTGCAACTTCAGTTATTAGTCTAACGAACCCTATTGATGAATTAGTGGTAACAGAAAGTATGTATACAACATCTTCTAATACTGAAAATGTTGCTCCAACTATTACAAATGGAATAATACAATCTAATCGTGTTGCTTTTTCATTAGAAATAGTATTTAGTTTTCCATTTATATAAAGATAACAAGGGAAGAATTTTGTTAATTCTTCTGTTATTCCAACAATTATAAATGTGAAAAAGAAATTATAAAGTATTTGCGCACCTTTACTATCCCAAACAATTCCCTCTTCAGTGATTGTATATTTATTTGTGAAAAATGAAGATAATATACTCTCTAAGAAAGTTTCACTAAATATTGATGCAATTGCTGCTAACAATCCAAAAAGAATAAATATCAATATTTTTGATTTTGTTATGAACTTTGAATGTGAATTCTTATTACATAAGAATACTATTAATAATATGTTTATTACTATAATTAAAATTATCATATAAAGTCCTTTATTTTTTAATGTTAGTTATTATAAATTAGTGCTTGTCCATAATTGTTGTGAACATCATTAATTTCAACAAATACCTTAGACCATGTTTTATTATTGTATGCAATTTGTATCAAGAAACTTTTCATATCAAGATTTCCACAATTTTCATATACTTGATTTATCTTGATAATTTGAGTCTCTTTATCGTCAACTTTAATATAAATATTTTTGATATCAGGACAAATGTCTTTTTCATTATTTTGAAATTTAGATAAACTCATTGGTCTAAAATATATCATTAGTGAAGGAAATCCACCCTTTATTTTAAAAACATGTAAACCATATATTTCTAATTTATCAAATGAAAAATCTAAAATGACATCTTTTGATAAATCGATGTTTTGAGCCCAAAATTCGAGATTGTTTACAGCATAATCTTTTACTCCAATAACAAATGGATAGATCTTATTATCTGTAATTATTTCGTAATATCCATTTTCATCTGTTAGAGTGTTATAGATTGTTTGAAATTTTTCATCTTTAATTTCAATTTGAGCATCTTTTATTGGAGTATTATTTTTATTTGTAACAATTCCAGAAAGTTTCATATTGATATCCTCCTAAACATTAATTTTATTATTAGTTATTAAGAATTTTAAAATTAATCTTCTCAGAAATCGATTTAAAAGCATTTTTTATTTATAAATTTTAAATATTTTTAAGATTAGATTAAATTTTTACTTAAATTCAACAATAGTTGCTCCCATTCCACCTTCATTTTGTCCGCCATATCGATATGATTTGACTAATCTATGTCCTTTTAGTTTCTTTTGAACTAATTCTCTAATTACACCAGTTCCAAATCCATGTATAATTGATACAGATTGTAACCCCGCATAATGAGCGTCTTGGATATAATCGTCAATTAGTGGTTCAGCATCTTCAAATCTCATACCTCTTAGATCTAAACGTGCAGATACAGATTTTCTTGGTGCTTGTATTATTATATCTTTTTTAGGAACAATACGTTCTTTTTGTTTTACTTTTGTTAATTCTAAGTCATCTTTTATGCTTGTTATTGTTGCGTTTCCAATTTGAACTTCATATTTGTTTTTATTGATTCTAATAACTTCTCCATAGGCATTATATTTATCAATATAAACATTATCTCCTGGTTCAATTTCTTTGTTAATATTAAACACTTTTGTGTTTGTTGGTTCTTCTTTAGTTTTCATTTCATTAAATTTATGAACTAAATCAGATATTTCATGTCCTTTAACAGATTTAGATTGTAATTCTTTTAATCCATCTATTAATTCTTGTATTTCTTTTTCCTTTTTCTTAATTATTTCGTTAGCTTCAAGATTTGCTTTTTTGATAATTTCATTTCTTTCTTTATTGATTTTATCTTTTAATGTATCAATTTCATCAAGTTTTTTATTAGCTAAATACTCTTTATTGCGAGTCTCGTTTAGTTTCTTTTCTAATTCGTTAGAAGTTTTAGTAAGTTTCTCTAATACGCTTGAAATTTCGTTTGTGTTTGAGTTTGAAAGCTTTTCCGCGTAATCAACTACATCTTTATTTAAACCCAAAATACGCGATATTTTAAGGGCATTACTTTCACCAGGTACCCCTATTAGTAATTTATATGTAGGTTTTAAAGTATTAATATCAAATTCCACACTAGCGTTTAAGATATGATCTGATTCATATGCATGAAGCTTTAATTCACCATAATGAGATGAAGTTATAACTAAACAATTTTTAGAGATAAGATAATCAAAAATAGCAATAGCTAAACTTGCTCCTTCTGCTGGATCTGTTCCGCTTCCTAATTCATCAAGTAAAACTAAGCTTTTATCTAAATCTGAATTTAAACTTACTGAATCCATAATACTTATAACATTTTTTAAATGTGATGAGAATGTAGATAGATTTTGTGAAATACTTTGTTCATCTCCTATATCAGAGTAAACATCATTAAAAATCATAATTTCACTTCCATCAGCACAAGGGATTAGCAAACCAAATTTAACCATTAAACTTAATAATCCTATTGTTTTTAAAATTACAGTTTTCCCACCAGTATTAGGTCCTGTAATAATAATACCTTTGATATCTTTATTAATAATGATATTATTCTTAACTATTTTTTCAACATTTAATAACGGATGATAACAGTTTAGTAAACATATGCTTCCGTTATTATTGATTTTTGGCTTTGTGCCGTTTAATTTAAGAGATAATTCTGCTTTAGAGAAAATCATATCAAGTAATAAAAGTATATCATAACTTACTTCAATCTCATCAAAATGTTCAGAAACCATCACTGAAAGTTCTAATAAGATTCTAGATATTTCTTTTCTTTCTTCTTCTTTTAAGGAATTAACTTTATTATTAATTTCAAAAATAACTAATGGTTCAATAAATACTGTTTCACCAGACGATGAAGTATCATGAATAAACCCTTTTATAGAATTTTTAAAATCATTTTTGACAGGTATTACATATCTATCATTACGCATCGTAACAATAGTTTGTGTTAGTTTACTAGCATTTTTTGAAATTAATTCA
>CAZHQU010000234.1:0-3366 GCA_964534245.1 uncultured Coprobacillus sp. | reverse complement strand
TCTCACGCGCATAGCGCGTGGTTTTTAACTTGCTCTTCGAGCAGCGTAATAAAAGGAGCAAACTGCTCCTCTATGTTTTATGATTACAACAATTTAATTTTATTAATAATCCCTTGAGTATTTTCATTTCTTATCTCAGTTTTTACTTCACTGATATAAACTTTACCCATTTGTAAATCTTTCACAGCTTCATTATATACAGTCGGGAAAATTACACATTCAAGTTCTGAGGTATTATCATAAACTGATACGAATGCCATTAAATCCCCTTTTTTAGTTGTGATTTCTTTTATTCTTTTTATAATAAATATACATAAGGACGTTTTATTAGGTTTTAAATCACTTATATCAACTGTATGATATTTTCTCTTAACGCTATCATATCTTCTTAGTATATCAAATTTAAGATTAAATCCTAGTGCTAAGGCTTCATTTCTCGCTATTTCTTCAAATGTATATTCTTCATCACCAAAAACATGATCAGATAGATGTTCCTTGAACATTTCGCCAAGGTTAGCAATTTGTATGCTTTGTTCATATTCTTCATTCATTGCTTTTCTAGTAACACTAAATTCATCTAGTGCCCCACTATTTATTAACCCTTCAACATGTTTTTTGTTTAGTATATCTTTAGTTCTTGAGATAAACTCATCATATGTTTTGTATAGACCATTTTGGTTTCGCTCGTTAAGCAAGTTTCTCACAACAACATCACCTAAACCATTAATGCCTAAAAACGAGTAATATATATCATTATCTAAAGCAATAAAATCAATACTACTTTTGTTTATTGAAGGTGGTAATACTTTAATGTTTTTCTTATTACATTCTAAAATGTAACTTTTAATAGATGAAATACTACCAACTTTGTCCGACATCATAACGGCCATGAACTCTTTGAAATAATGAGTTTTTAAATATGCCATTTGGTAACTCACTAATGAATAAGCTACCGAGTGGCTTTTATTAAAGCCATAATTAGCAAATTTCAAAATATATTCAAAGATTTGATTCGCTAGGTTTTTATTATAACCTTTGTTAATAGCGCCTTTAATGAATTTTTCACGTTCAGCTTCTAAAACATCTAACTTTTTCTTAGACACAGCTCTACGCAATACATCGGCTTCACCTAGGCTGTACCCCGCAAACTTACTTGCTATTAATAGTATTTGTTCTTGATAAACTATTATTCCGTATGTAGGTTTTAAGATATCAACTAAATCATTATGAAGATAATCTATTTTCTCATTACCGAACTTTCTACTAATAAATGATGGAATCATCTCCATTGGACCAGGTCTATATAAAGCTAAAGCATTAACGATATCCTCAAAACTACTTGTTTTTAGTTTCATTAATGTACTACGCATACCACTAGACTCTAGTTGGAACACGCCATTAGTGTTTCCTATTGCTAAGTTTTCATATGTTTTCTTATCATCAAGAGGTATTTTATATATATTAAAACTCTTACCTGTTTGTTTTATTACTTTATCAATTGTTGTTAAATTCTTTAATCCTAAGAAGTCTATCTTAACTAATCCTAAACTTTCTAAGTCACTAGCCTCAAACTGCGTTTCATAGATTCCATCAATGCCCTCATTAAGTGGCGTATAATTGACTAAATCGTCATCAGCCATAATTATACCCGCCGCATGAACAGATGTATTACGAGGCAAATTTTCCATCCTTATGACGATATCTGTAACGTATTTAATGTCTACATCCTCTTCATACATACGTTTATACATTGGATTATTTGTTAAAACATCTTTTATGCTATCAGCATTATCAATGTAGTTAAGGATCTCTTCTAAATAAGATTGTTTAATTTCTAACACTCTTGCAACATCCCTCACAGCAAGTCTTGGTCCATATGTGCCAAACGTACAAATGTGAGCAACACGCTTCTTACCATATCTACTTCCCATATAACTAATTACTTTACTTCTTTCATTATCAGGAAAGTCTGTATCAATATCAGGCATAGAAATTCTTTCAGGATTTAAAAATCTTTCAAATAATAAATCATATTCTAAAGGATTAAGTTCAGTAATACCTAATGAGTAGGAAACTAGTGAGCTAGGAGCAGATCCTCTTCCTGGTCCTACTAGGATTTTTTCTTTTTTAGCATATTTAATGAAATCATAAACAATTAAGAAATAATCGTTAAATCCCATTTTATTAATAATTGATAATTCATATTCTAATCTATCAATATATTTTTGATAGTCTTTTATATTTATCTTATTATCAACAAGTCTTTTCTTTAGTCCAGCAAAAGACAAATCATGTAAGTATGAACTTGTGTTAATATTAGCATCATATACAGGCATTTTGTATTTACCAAATTCAATATTTACATTACACTTTTCAGAAATCTCAAAACTCGACTTAAGAAGTTCTGGATATTTTCTAAATAGATCATGAGCTTTTTCGTTATTAATAAATACTAAGTTCTGTTCTTTTTGAGTATGATTATAATCTTTAATGTTATTAGCAACACATTTTAATACTTTATAAACTTTAAAATCATCTTCATACAAATAATTACTTTTATTAATTGCAACTCCTCTTAAACCTTTTCCACTAAAATATGCTAAACACGCATCAATATCATATTTAGATTCAAGAGTTTGTAAATCATAACCTAAGTATAAATCAACTAAATCACCATTTTTAAATATATTTTTATATTCATTAAATATAGAGTCAATTTTATCAATACTACCTTCTTTATACGCTTTAATTAATTCATGTTCATCTGATGGCAACACCACAACTAAATCAGTTAAATATTTATAAATATCAGTTATATAAACTGTTTTATTAAGTTTTCTAAGAGTTGCAAGTTTTAATAAGTTCTTATAACCATTATTGTTTTTAGCATACAAAAGAATAGAGTTATAGTAATTATACTTACTCTCTAAAATTAAATGTAAGCCAATAATTGGCTTAATATTATTCTTAACGCACTTTTGATAAAACTTAATAACTCCATGCATATTATTTACATCAGTTATTGCTAAAGTATTGATTTGATTAGCTTTAGCATAATCCATTAGTTCGTCAAGTTTAATACAAGATCCTAACAATGTATATTCAGTTTCTAAATACAAATTAACGTATTGCATAAAAATATCCTCTAAACAATTCTTATATACTTAAGATATTGTTATTATATCACATTTATAGGTCAATATGCTAGTTTTATATTACATAAATCTTTTTTTTACAAAATATTTCTTTATAACTTTTTTACATAATAATCCCAAAAATATAGCTCCAAATAAACATATTCCATAGTATATGATTATATCTTCGTTAGTTGATTTTTTTTCGTATAATATGCTATTACTATTTTGG
>CAZHQU010000233.1:0-3370 GCA_964534245.1 uncultured Coprobacillus sp. | reverse complement strand
ATCAGTTTAGGTTATTTAACCATATCTTTATTGAAAATAGATGTTAATAGCTTTATAATTAATGGCGAAAGTCGGTGAAAATATGAAAGAGGAGAAGTTTGTGAATAATTCTGTCAAATCTTATATTTATAAAGGGAACATTTTCAATTTTATTGTTTTAACTTTTACATCATTATTTCAAACAGCCGCACTGATCATAATATCGTTGATGTTAGAAAAAATAATGGCTATAGCCACAGCTAAAGATTTAGAAGCCTTATATGAACAAGGAGTAATGTTTATAGTATTATTAGTATTGAGTGTTTTAATGTATTTGCTAATAACATATTTAAAACCTAAATACCAAAAGAGGGCTATCACTCAATATAAAAATAATATATATGGTTTTATTTTAGAAAAAAACATAGCTGATTTTAATAAACATAATACCTCTACATATATTTCAGCGCTAACTAACGATATAAATAAGATTGAAGAAAATTATTTATTTTCGGCTTTTGATTTAATAACAAATGTTACATTATTTTTATGTACTATCATTATTATGCTTATTTATAGTCCATTATTAACATTAGCTGCAATAGTGTTATCATTGCTTCCTTTTGTAGGAGCTATTATCGTTGGTGGTAGGCTTGCTTTTCATGAAAAAGAAATTAGTGATCAAAACGCAAGTTTTATGCATTTTCTAAAAGATAATTTGATAGGTTTTTCAACGATAAAAGTTTTTAAATCAGAACAAAAAATTAAAGAATTATTTGTTAAAAATAATAACATATTAGAAAATAAAAAGGCTAGAAAAACAAAAACCTTGGCTTTAATGGAAATGGTTCAAACGGTATTGAGTCTTGTGTCTCAATTTGGTGTATTCTTTATAGGTGCATATATTTCAATTAAAACTGGTGATATTGCACCATCAGTAATATTACTATTTGTTCAATTAATGAATTATATTATTAATCCCCTTATGCAAATTCCATCATCATTATCAAAAAGACTAGCTTGTAATCCTCTTTTTACAAAGATTAGTGAAATAATCCAAAAAGAAAGTAATAATAGTCAAATGGAATTGATTGAAAATATTGATGAAATAACAGTTTCAAATGTTAAATTCATGTATGATGATAAAGAGATTTTAAAGGATATTAGTTATAAATTTGAAAAAAATAAATCTTATGCGATTGTTGGAGCTAGTGGCTCTGGTAAAACAACCTTAATTAATTTATTATTGGGAAAATTTAATAATTATTCAGGTAGTATCTATTATAATAATACTGAACTAAGAGAAATATCTTTAGATTCTTTATTTGAAATATCTTCTTTTGTAGAACAAAATGTATTTGTTTTTGATGATTCAATTATTAACAATATTACAATGTATTCAAATGTTGAAGAAAAGTTATTAGAAGAAGCAATTAATAAATCTGGATTAGCGAGTTTAATAAAAGAAAAAGGTCCAGATTATCGTTGTGGAGAAAACGGATGTAATTTAAGTGGTGGTGAAAAGCAAAGAATATCAATAGCAAGAGCTTTAGTTAAAAAGACACAATTGTTATTACTTGATGAGGCTACAAGTGCTTTAGATAATGAAACATCTTTTTCTATTATTAATAATTTGTTAGAAATAGATAATACAACTAAAATAATGATTACACATAGATTAGATAAAGAAATATTAAATAAATTTGATGAAATTATTGTGATGAAAAACGGTCAAATTATTGAATGCGGAACATATAAAGAATTGATTAATAATAACTCAACGTTCAAATTATTGACCGAGCTTGTTTAATTGTATGTAAAAAGAATAATTGAAATCCATCGCTAGGTGGGTCTTTTCTGTTTTTTATAGATTAATTAGTAAGTTTACGCTTTGTGTGATATAATTTAATATGTTAAAAATGAGGGTGATTTAAATGAAAGTAAATATTTTTCCGTTAGTGTCTAGTTTACATGATCAAAATAAAATAAATGAAAATACAGAAAATTTGTTAAACGAATTGATGAATATAAGCGATATTGATTTTAATATTACTTCAATAAGTGAATTATATAACTGTGATTTATCTTTAATTTTAGTTCAAAGTGGTGGTAGTGAAGGGTTGTTTTTAGAAAATTTTTCAAAATTAAAAGAACCTTTTTACCTATTAACTTATGGTAATAATAATTCTTTGGCTGCATCGCTAGAAATACTTTCTTATTTAAAAGATAATAATCTTGAAGGTGAAGTTCTTCATGGGTCTAATGAATATATTATTAGACGAATTAAAGAATTAACTGAAATAAAAGTTAAATATAGATTAGGTGTAATAGGTAAGCCAAGTGATTGGTTGATTGCTAGTAACGTGAATTATGAAAATGCAAAAAGATTACATAATATCCACCTTATAGATATTCCTATTGATAAAGTATGTGATTATTATTTTAAAAGTCTAAATGATTATAAATTAGAGTTTAAATTTGATTCTATAGAAATAGATAAATCCTTGAAACTTCATAAAGCATTAAATAAAATTAAAGAAGAATATAATTTAGATGGTTTAACAATTAGATGTTTTGATCTATTAGGGAAATTAAAAACAACATCGTGTTTATCTTTAGCGTTATTAAATCAAAAAGGTGTAGTTGCCACTTGTGAAGGTGATATTCCTACGATGATAAGTATGCATTTGTTAAATATAATTACTAATCAAATTGGTTTTCAAGCAAATCCAAGTAGAATTGATATTGAAAATAAAAAAATGGTACTTGCTCATTGTACATTACCTTTAAATATGGTGGATGTTTATAATTTAGATACTCATTTTGAATCAGGTATTGGAGTAGCAATTAAAGGTTATTTAAAAGAAGATAAAATTACCATTTTTAAGTTAGGTAGAAATTTAAAGGATTATTATGTTACTGCAGGAAAAATTGTTAGAAACCTTGAAGAATCTAATTTATGTCGAACTCAAATAGAAGTTGTGATTGATGATGATATTGATTATTTTTTAAATAGACCATATGGTAATCATCACGTTGTAATTTATGGTGATTATAAAAAAGAAATAATTCGATATATGTCAAATATTAAATAAATTAAATGGAGTTAAATAGTATGAAAAATATAATTAAAAATTTATTTGTTGTGTTTATAGGAATGATTGTTTTTATTCTTTTTGGTTGTTCTATTTCCAATTTAGACGATACGTCAAAAACTGATAACCAAAACAATTCTCATGAACATATGTATATGAGTGAAATAATAAATCCAACATGTATAGAACAAGGGTATACAAAGTTTACTTGTGAATGCGGTGATACATACAAAGATACGTATGTTGAAGCCCTTGGTCATACTGAAGTTGTTGATTCAGCAGTAGTCCCAACATGT